>NZ_JACJON010000066.1 GCF_014695585.1 Microcoleus sp. FACHB-831
ACTGCTTATACCGCCGCTAGGGAATACTTAATTGCTAGCCTCGATAGTTTACCTGGTGAGATTTGGCTACAACACTATGAGCTAGCCTTTACTCTGCATAAAGAACTAGCAGATGTTGAGTATTTAAAAGGCAACTTTGCTCGATCAGAAGTATTAATTGAAATTACTTTATCTCAAGCAAAATCTGCCCTTGAGAAAGCTGAAATTTACAATATGCTGATTGTACAATATACCCTGACTGCAAAATATTCAGAGGCTATTCAAGCCGGGCTAAAGGCTCTTAGCTTGCTAGGGATAAACTTGCCCCAAGAGGACTTGCCCGCAGCAGTTATGGTAGAACTTGCTGAAGCCAAATCAAACTTGGCAAACAAAGAAATTGCTTGTTTGATTAACCAAGACAAAATGAAAGATGGAGATAAAAAAATCGCTTTAAAATTGTTAGGTAATATGGGGCCGTTAACCTTCTTTTCCTCTCAAGAATTATGGAAATTAACGGTAGTTAAAGCAATTAATCTTTCTCTTAAATATGGGTTTGTAGCAGAAGGTTCGTATTGCTACTCTTGCTATGGAATTATATTGAGCGCAATTTTGGGTGATTATAAATCGGCTTTTGAGTTTGGTAAGCTAGCTATACAACTAAGCGAAACGTCTAATAATTTATCCCAAAATTGTCAAGATAGTGTTATATTTGCCAATTACTTGAGTTGTTGGGTAAAACATATAAAAACTACTAATGCTATTAATAGCGAAGGTTATAAAGTAGGGTTGCAATCCGGAAATTTACAATGGACAGGATACAACCGTATGTTTCAAACAATGACTTTATTCTATCAGGGAATAAATCTGGAAGATGTTTTATCAGAAATATCAAATTTCATGCTAGTTTGTCAAAAAACTAAAAATCAATGGGCAGCTGATATTATATCGGCGAATAAGCTAGCTGTATTGAGTCTAATAGGGCAAGACGATGAAATTAGCGAAGCCCAACATGTGGAGACTTTTTATCAACATAAAAGCATGGCAGCTATCTGCGAATATCATGTTTTAAAATCCCAAATTTTGTATATGTATGAAAAACCTAATGAAGCGTTGGAATGGGCTATTTTATCCTTAGACATAATTAATTACATTATGGGTCACATTTCTAGCTCTCATCATAATTTTTACTATTCACTCATTTTAACTGCGGTATATCCAACAGCTTCAGAATCACAACAAAAACAATATTTGGAGACATTGGCAGCTAATCAACAACAGATGAAGATTTGGGCGGATAATTGCACTGAAAACTTTCTACATAAATACCTCTTAGTAGAAGCGGAAATTGCCCGTATTAATGGCAGAGGGGAAGGCGCAATCGACTTGTACGACAAGGCTATTGAGTCAGCAAGAGAAAATGAGTTTATTCAAAATGAAGCTTTGGCGAATGAACTAGCAGCGAAGTTCTGGTTAATCAAAGGCAAAGAGGATTTTGCCCAAATTTATATGAAGAAAGCTCACTATGGATACCAACTTTGGGGAGCTTTGGGTAAAGTGAATGATTTAGAAGAAAAATATCCTCAGTTGCTAAGCAAAACTCCGACTGCGGCTCCTATTAAAGAAACAGTGAATCATAAGGTGACGCTAAAGAATACTAACTCTAGCTTCACCACCACCAATTCGGCTGTGGCGTTGGATTTAGCTACAGTCATGAAAGCTTCCCAAGCGATTTCTGGTGAAATTCTTCTTGGAGGGTTGCTGAATAAGCTGATCAAAATAGTGATTGAAAATGCTGGAGCGCAAAAAGGCTTTTTTATTCTCAATCGAGAAGGTAAATTACTAATAGAAGCGGCAAAAGCAGTTGAGTCTTCAGAAGTAGATGTGAGGCAATCAACGCCAGCTGATTGCAATAGCCAGTTGCCGATGTCGGTGATTAATTATGTAGCTAGAACACACGAAAATGTTGTATTAAACAATGCTGCTACTGAGGCAACTTTTGCTACTGACTATTACATACAATTGCATCAGCCCAAATCTGTGTTATGTGCGCCGCTTATCAATCAAGGCAAGCTGATTGGTATTGTTTATCTGGAAAATAATTTGACTACCAGTGCATTTACCAGCGATCGCATCGAAATATTAAGCATTTTGTGTTCGCAAGCTGCCATTTCTATTGAAAATGCGCTTTTGTATGACAATTTGCAACAAGCTAACGAGCAATTAGAAGACTATTCACGCACTCTAGAGGTGAAAGTAGAAGAGCGAACCCAAGAATTAAAAGAGAAAAACGATCAGTTAGAACAAACTCTACAACAGCTAAGAACAGCTCAAAAGCAGATTATCGCCCAAGAAAAACTTGCTTCGCTGGGTGCATTAACCGCTGGAATTGCCCACGAGATTAGAAATCCTTTAAATTTTGTCAATAACTTTGCCGCAATTTCTATTGATTTAACCCAAGATCTAGAAGAAGAAATTGAAAATCAATCAGAGCATTTAGAGGCAGAAGCTGTTGAGTATATTAAAGAAATATTAAGCGATATAAGCCAAAATGTTGCTGAAATCAGTAGGCAGGGTCAAAGAACTCAGAATATTGTTGAAGGTATGCTGATGCACGCCCGCTCTGATAGTGGTCAACGGCAACTAAGCGATGTTAATACAATATTAGCCGAAGCGGTGCAGTTGGTTTATCACGGTAAGCGTGCTAAGGATGTTACCTTTAACATCACTTTAGAAACTAACTATGACAATACGATAGGCCTTGTAGAAGTTGTCACCCAAGACATTAGTCGGGCTTTTATCAACATCATTAATAATGCTTGTTATGCTGTCGCTGACAAAAAAAATGTAATGGGCGAGAATTTTACTCCCAAACTTGCTATTAGCACGCTAAATCGTATTAATATAGTAGAAATCCGTATTCGAGATAATGGCAAAGGAATAACGGAAGAAATTCGAGAGAAAATTTTTCATCCATTTTTTACCACAAAACCAACGGGAGAAGGAACAGGGTTAGGTTTATCTCTAACTCATGACATTATTGTTGGTCAGCACCAAGGACAAATACAACTTGAATCTGAAATCGGTGCATTTACCGAATTTATTATACTTTTGCCTAAAAAGGCAGTAAGTATCTAAAAAAGAGCGAACTAACAAAATCAAGGGTTTAAATATGACAGCTAAAATTCTCGTGGTGGATGATGAATTACCGATAGAACGCTTGATTTGCCAGCAATTCCGAAAAAAAATTCGCGCCAAAGAGCTAGAATTTGTTTTTGCCCATAATGGAGTTGAAGCGTTAGATAAACTGCAAAATAACCCGCAGATAGATATGGTGCTGACCGATATTAATATGCCCGAGATGGATGGGCTAACTTTGCTAGAAAAGCTGAAAGAAATTGAGCCGAGCCTCAAAACTGTGGTGGTGTCAGCCTACAGCGATATGGCAAATATTAGAAAGGCTATGAACCATGATGCCTTTGACTTTTTGACTAAACCAATAGATTTTCAAGATTTAGAAGTTACTATCAATCGCACTCTAGGGTATGTGCAAGAACTGAAAGAAACCCAGCGCCAGTTCCAACAGGTACAGACACGACTGATTCAGAAAGAAAAAATGTCAGCGCTGGGTCAGTTAGTGGCGGGTGTGGCTCATGAAATTAACAACCCAGTGGGTTTTATTGCAGGCAATTTAACCCATGCCCAATCTTATATCAACGATATACTGAACTTGTTGCATTTATATCAGCAGCACTATCCAAACCCGGTGTCCGATATCCAAGAAGAGATAGAGCAGATTGACCTAGATTACTTGGTGGAAGACCTCCCTCAGCTAATTTCCTCCATGAAAGTCGGAGTTGAACGTATTAACCAGATTAGTGTTTCCTTAAGAAATTTTTCTCGTTCAGATACATCCTCTAAGGTGTTAGCCAACATTCATGAAGGGATAGAGAGTACCTTATTGATTTTACGGCATCGCCTGAAAGCGAGCGCCGCTCGCCCCGCTATAGAGGTGGTTAAAGATTATGGTGACTTGCCTCAAGTGGAGTGCTACCCTGGCCCGCTCAACCAAGTTTTTATGAATATCTTGGCTAATGCTATTGATGCTTTGGAAGAGGCAATGCTTAAAGAAAAAACAGAGCGATCGCCTACTATCAAAATTTGTACTGAAGTGCTTGAAGGCGACTTTGTAGAAATTCGTATTGCAGACAATGGCGTTGGCATGACGGAAGATGTCCAGAAGCAGCTATTCGAGCCTATGTTTACTACCAAAGCGACAAACAAAGGCACTGGATTGGGATTGTCTATCAGCCGTCAGATAATGGTGGAAAAACATAAAGGTCAATTGACTTGCTCTTCCAAACTAGGATGGGGAACAGAGTTCATCATTAAGATGCCAATACGGCAGATAAAAAAAGTGTAGCGATCGCAAATCCCCTGCTTCCAAGCTGGGTCTGGGAAGTTAAAAAATTATAGGGAAATAGCCAGACTCTGCTTCACGCCAAAATAACAGTATAGTCAAACTAAATCAAGCATTAAATTGAGGAAAAACACTAAATAATGAAGGTAACTATTATTAAAAAATAAGTATTGTAGCCCGCTAGTAAATCAGCTTATATAGCTAGTTTTGTCTATTCAATTAGATTGCTTATTAGAAAAATAGTGGATAGATTTATCTCCTGGAACGATAATAGTTGGGTATAAACTTTATGGCTTAACCTCTACCCCAAACCTTCTCCTACTACAAGAAAAGCTAAGAATTATTCTCCCTTCCTCTGTAGGAAAGGGAGTTTGGGGTTAAGTTTGCCTTAGCTGAGAAGTATTGGGTGGCTTAAGTAAGTTTTTTCTCCCATAGGAGGGGTGGATGTAGGAAGAGAATAAAACTAATTAACGTAAAGTACCAACAATCTCACAAACTTAGCGATTGCAGTGATTTAGAGATTATCAATTAGCACTGGCTCGACTGGTTCGGCTAGTTCAAAGCCGAAAATCCGGGAATAGAAGTAAAGCTCTGCTTCAAGTGCGCGTTTGATGTTTTCGGCACGCCGGAAGCCGTGTCCTTCACCCTCGAAGGGAACATAAGCAACTGGTAGACCTTTAGCGCGGATAGCTTCTACCATTGTTTCTGCTTGGTTAGGGGGGACAACCTTATCCTCTAATCCTTGAAAGAAGATCGCCGGACAAGAGAGGCGATCGCTAAAATGAATTGGCGATCGCTCTAGGTAGCGATCGCGCTGTTGCGGATAAGGGCCAATCAGTGAATCTAAGTAGCGCGACTCAAACTTGTGGGTATCCTGCGCTAATGCTTCTAAGTCACTCACACCGTAATAACTCGCACCAGCTTTAAAAGTGTTCCGGAACGTCAGCGCACAGAGAGTCGTGTAGCCTCCAGCACTTCCACCAGCAATCGTCAGGCGATCGCCATCTACTAAGCCCTTGTCTGCCAAATATTTAGCGCCGTTCACGCAATCATCAACATCGGCAATTCCCCATTCGCCCTCTAGTTGCTTTCTATACTCCCGCCCGTATCCCGTACTGCCTCGGTAATTAACATCCAAAAACCCAAATCCTCGGCTAGTCCAATACTGGATGCTCAGGTTAAAAGTGCTGGAAGCTGCTGCTGTGGGGCCACCGTGACTTTTTACTAGGAGGGGAGGCAGATCTCCATCTGGTGCTTTGTAGTCGTGGTTTTGGGGAGGGTAGAAGAAAGCGTAGGCAGTGTATCCGTTTGTTGTTGGGAAAGCGATCGCTTGTGGTTCTGATAAATAACCTGTATCAATCGCAACATTGCTTGAGCGACGCACGGTAGTTAGTTGTTGGCTGGCTAAGTCCAGCAGAACGATTGAGTTTGCTTCTGTGGGAGAACCAGCGCCAAACAGGACTCGACCAGCATCTGCCTTTATGGAGGAAATGGAGGTGTAAGGTGTATCAATCTTTTCTAGTTTGCCCGTCTCTGTGTTGAGGCTAACTAGATGCCAAGTTCCCTCTTGGGTGTAAGTACAGGCGATCCGATTTGCTGAATCAAAGGCATAAGTAGACATCCCAAAAACCCATTGGGGTCTGCCAAACTCAGCTTCCATCTCGATAACTGGCTGAACGCTTCCATTGTGCCAGCGGTAGAGATTCCACCAGCCAGTACGGTCAGAGACGAAGTATAAAATGCCATCAGGCGACCACTCAGGCTGGAAGATAGATTCATCTATACTCCCGGCTACTCTTTCGCTGCTAACAATTGAGCCATCAGCCGCTAACTCAGCTACCCATAATTCCGTACCGTCCCAAGGCATATTGGGATGATTCCAGGCGATCCATGCTAGACGCGAACCATCGGGACTGAGGCGGGGGGAGGCGTAAAAGTCGTTACCGATGACTAGCACTTGGGCATCTTCATCGCGATCTAGTGGGATAGTGGCTAGAGTATTTATCGGTTCGCGACCGCCAACGGTGAGATCTTCGCAGACGCAGATGAGGCGGTTGCGTTGGCGATCGCAGATAGCGTCAGCGTAGCGGCGACTTGATTCCGGCGTGAGGGGTTGCGGTTGGGAACCTGGGGTCTGACGGTAGAGGCGCCCATCGGCAAAGTTAGAGAAGTAGACAGTACCATCAGCAACGAGGAAAGCACCGCCGCCGTACTCGTGGACGCGCGATCGCGCATTGAAAGGAGGCGGGGTGACATCAATTGTTTGTCCGTCGGGGGTGCGTCGAACAATGACATTGCGACCGCCTTCAGAGGGACGCAACTCGATCCAGTAGATATCGTCGCCATCGATAGCAATTTCGCCTAGTCCAATGGTGCTGGAAACAATAAGGTCAGACGTGATGGGCGATTTCCAAGAACCATAGGGTGAGAATTGTGGTTCTGTCATGCGGTTTTGCCTCCGGGGTTAAAGCATAGAAGTCATCTTAGCCAAAGGTGGAAGCCGGGGGAAGCAGCGATCGCGCGTTGCAGTTCGGGGATATAGTTATTAGTTGAAAATAGTCATAGCGATCGCTCTTTTCCCCCAATTGCCAAAAGACTCATCCATGAAGCTTGGTTTTAAAATAGAGATAGGATACCCTATACTCAATTAAAAGTAAGCAAAATGTCGTCACAATTAAATTTTGAAACTCTTAAGTATTTTATGGAATGTTATTTCCATGTTGGTACTAATTCTGAAGAGTTAGAAAATATTGTAATTACGTTTAAGAGCGCAGAAAGTCAAAATAGTATTAAAAAACTTGTAGATGAAATAAACTCAATTAGAGCTTCAGATAATTGGAGTTTATTTCAAAAGATTGTAAAAAAGCATGGGCAAAGAAGGCTAAATAGCCAAAGACTTAAAAACATGACAGAAATCATAGTGAGAAATTTGTCTAATGATGTGTAATAATTTCCGAGCGTGAGTAAATCCGGGGTTAAAGCATAAAAGTCATCTTAGCCAAAGGTGGAAGCCGGGGGAAGCAGCGATCGCGTAGTGCAGTTCGGGGATATAGTTATTAGTTGAAAATAGTCATAGCGATCGCTCTTTTCCCCCAATTGCAGCAACTGCGACACCTCCCAACAACACAGCCGCACCAATCATTACCATAGTTCCCGGTAATTCCCCGAACACAAAGTATCCAAGAATACTTGACACTACTGGCTCGAACAAAGTAGCGAGGGCTACCAGAGTAGGCGAAATCCAACGCACAGCCCAGTTAAAGCTAGTGTGTCCCACCAGTTGCGGGAACAAAGCCATTAACAAAATATACACGTAGACTGCGTTAGGATAGCCAGCGTAACTAGATTTGAACGCTAAAGGCAAAGGCAAAAGTACAACAGCCGCCACGCTGTACGCCACAGCTGCATAAGCGCCAATCCCCAATCCGCGCCGCTGTGCTTCGCGCCCGAATAGGAAGTATAAACTTATACTCCAAGAACCCATCAAGGCCAGCAAGTCACCCAATAGGGGGTTACTGCTTTGTGAAACCGCGCCAGTATCAGCCAAACCAATAGCCATCGCACCCACAAGCGCCACGCCAATCCCCAAAACAGTAAGCCGGGTTGGTTTTTCCCCAAAGCACAGCCAAGACAGAAACGTTACCCAGACGGGACTTGTTGTCACCAAAGTAGTAGAGGCGGCGATTGAAGTGTAAGACAGCGAGGTAATCCAGGTTGCGAAGTGCAAAGCCAGGAAAACCCCAGCCGCCACTGAGTACAACAAAGTGAGGGGAGTTAGCTGGGTTTCCCGGAGGCGCTTCCAAGCCGGAAGTAGAATTATTGCAGCTATTGTAAGGCGAGAAGCGGCTAGAACCAAGCTAAATCCAACACCGCGCACGCCAGCAGCGTCGATGGCGAGACGGATAAAAATTGCCGCTGTCGAAATAGCCAAAACACCGACAACCAAAATCAGTCTTACCTGGAAAAGATGCGGTGGCGCGTGTAGCTTCATTGCACAATGCACCTAGTAAATGATTTTTAAATTAAAAAGGAAATGATATGAAGCGATCGCTACTTGTTGCAGCAATAATATACACGCTTACGGGATGTCAAACTTCAAACCCACCAGAGGCGATCGCGCCAACTCCTCAAGCTAGTCCCGCAATAGCAAACAACTCTCCAATTTCCACTCAGGAATTAGCTACAGTTCCCTCATCCCAAACTTGTAATATTTCAGCTTACGTTATCGACAAAGATCCCCAAGGGCTGAACGTGCGTATGAATGCTAGTTCCAGGTCTAAAATCCTTACAAAATTGCCCACCAATACCGATGCTGCATTTGTTGATATAGTTGCTTCACAAGGCGATTGGGTTCAAATTGACAAAGCTGAAAGTGCGCGGCGAGATTTTGAATTTCACGGAAAGGGATGGCTTTACACCCAACTGTTAGGAACTAGCACCAGGGGATATGGCACTAAAGGCGTCAATGTTTACCAAGAAGCTAGTGAAAAAAGCAAGGTTGTGGGTCGAATTCCAGATCAAAAGGAAGTTAAACTTTTAAGCTGTAGGGGTTCTTATGCCAAAATTCAATATGAAAATATTACAGGTTGGCTAGCACGGGAGGCTCAGTGTCCCAATCCTTTGACCACTTGCCCTTAAAAAGTAAAAACGCCAAAGAAAGAAAAACTCTTGTCCCAGCGCGTTGGCGAGCTTCAAGACATAAAAGCGAGTGAGTATACGCAAATTAAAATTATAACAACTTATGAACCTTAATATCATTGGCGATAAATTACAAATGGAATGGGAATTATTCGAGCAATTCTTTGCTTTTCAATTTAAAAGAAACTTTTTAATTCCCCTCGAACATATTGAACTAGCTACAATAGAGGAACCCCAAAGTAGTTGGTCAGAGATACGCGCACCTGGAACCTTTATTCCAGGTTTGATAAAAGCAGGAACTTATTACACCAGCAGAGGGAAAGAATTCTGGTATGTAACTAAGCAGCAAGATTATTTGACTTTAGAGCTGAAGAATGAAGACTATAACAAAATCATCCTCACAATTGACCAGAGCGAAGCTTGGGTAGAACGTATTAATCAAAGTAAGTCTGCACGCAGCAGTTGAAGGAAAATTGTGAGTAAAAGGGTGCTACTCTTACTGCGATCGCAAATTATGTGCCCGTCGCACTAATTGCTTTTTTATCCAGAATAAACTTATACCGTAGATAGCCGCACTTTGGCCTAAGAGTTCTACAGTCTCCTCAAGTGTAACTTTAATAGCATTTATTATTATGGCAAGAGAGGTATCTTGCTCTTGGATTTTCCATATTTTCGATTGTAAAAATTGGTAGTTGATTACTTCTACACCTATACCTCCTAATAGAAAAATACCCACTCCCAGGATGGTTATTAATGTGGCTCTGGGGTAAAAACGCCAAAGTGCTATTAAATCGCGATAACCTGACAAGATGATAATTAATCCAAGTGGCACATAGAAAAATACCCATGCGCCGCCCCCGCTTTTGAATTGGGGTAGCCAGCTAAAGCTATGAATCATCAGATGGAGCTTCAAAATTTTATCGATAGATAAATAAATAAATCCCGCTCCAACTGTTAACAAAATCCACCGATAAGGGCGCTTGGAGTGCAGACGCCGCCAGAGCCATGTCATCACTAAAGAAAAGCCAATGGCGAATAGTTGCAACGCAGCATAGAAGATGGGAATTGTCCTTGGCTTATCAAAATCAAAAGCGGGAAGAGCTTCGCCTCTGATGATGCTACTGATGAGATAAATTAATCCGAAACATAGGTCAATAGCAATTAAAGAGAACAGCAGTAATTTACTGTTGTCTTGAAGTATTTTAGGATTGAGATTCACGAGGGCACTACCTAAAGGGAGTTGTTTACTGTCATAGCATTTTTAGAAAGAAGTATGCAACTCATTAGATTTGAATCAAAAATATGGATAAGATCAAAATTTTGGAATAAGAATAAGGTTTCTAGCTTAATAGCGTTCTCTTAGGGCTAAAAGAATAACAATATCGTAGGTTGGCGAGCCACTCGCGTGCAGAGGTTTTTCCCGCCCTGGCGACGTGGCGTTTGGGGAACAAAACCCAAATCTTATAATTATTGGATTTCATCATAGGCAAACACAATAATCTAATATTATTTGTTTTTAGCTAATTGCTGCATAAATTGAATTTAGATAAAAAAGCAAATAAGAAGTTAAGCGCCATCGCGCTAATCGCCTAGATGGAAGCCTCACAAATCTATATATCTTATGCTTATTTACCGAGTAAAAATTTACTATTTTGGTGTGAAATAGGAATTTCAATCAAAAACTCAGCGCCCCGATCTGGTGCTGAAATACAGGTTAATTGACCGCCATGCTTCTCTACAATCTGATAACTAATAGACATTCCTAAACCTGTACCTGCACCAACTGGTTTTGTTGTAAAAAACGGATCGAATAACCGACGCTGTACTTCCTCGGTCATACCAGGCCCATTATCTGCAATACTAACGAGCAGGCGACGACTATCTAAAGCTTCTGTGCGAATCCGAATGGTGCTGGGATTGTTTTTGAGATCGGCAACGGCTCCCGGAGATGCTGAGGAAGAAGTTTGCTTCTTATTGCGCTCATCTAGAGCATCAATTGAATTAGTCAGGATATTCATAAACACCTGATTAAGCTGTCCAGCATAACAATATACTTGAGGAAGTTGACCGTATTCTTTAATAACCTCAATAGCTGGATGATCGGGTTTTGCTTTCAGTCTATTTTGCAGAATCAACAGAGTGCTATCAATACCCTCATGAATGTCCACCTGCTTCATCTCTGATTCATCCAAGCGTGAGAAGTTTCGCAAGGATAAGACAATATTGCGGATGCGCTCGGCTCCCATTTTCATCGAAGATAAGATTTTAGGTAAATCTTGTTTAATAAAATCTAAGTCGATCGCCTCCATCTCCTCTGCAATTTCTGGATCGGGAGTGGGATAGTATTTCTGGTAGAGTTGAACTAAGTCGAGCAAGTCTACAGCATAATCATTGGCATGGTTGATATTGCCGTAGATAAAGTTAACAGGATTGTTAATTTCGTGGGCAACACCAGCAACTAGCTGACCCAGAGAAGACATTTTTTCAGTTTGAACCAATTGTGCTTGAGTGCGTTGCAGTTGTTGTAGAGTTTGCTCTAGTTCAATAGCTTGCAATTGGGCGGCGTTAGTAGCCTCGCGGCTAGCTGCATAGAGTTCAGCTTGAGATATTGCGATCGCCAGTTGGTCTGCAACGTTTCCAAGCAGTTCTACTTCACTATCACTCCAAGGTCGCGGTTCGCCCATGCGGATACAGCAAATAGTACCCAATTGTCCAGACTTAGTTTGTACAGGAAGCGACAGTAAAGAAGCCACTCCAGAAGAAGACATTTCCTTGCGCCCTTCCCGATTGGTTAAAGTACTAACATCATCTAATTTCATCATTTGCGAGTACAGGGTGCGATCTGCGCTTCGCAGCAGCGTTTCGCTATCGCCAACAGAACCAAAGTTAGTAACTGGAGTGCGAACACCCATAACGCAAGGTAGGTCGGGATGCCTAGCATCTTTTATAACCTCCCAGTATGGTAAATCCGTCTTATTGTGACACCAACTAAACGTGCAGCGATCGCTCTGCAATAAATGCCTAATCTCCTGCACAGACGTTTCCACAATAGTATCGAAGTCAAGCGAATTGCGAATTTGCTGAGCAAGGCGGTTCATTAAGTTTGCCCGCTGGACTTGTTCTTTTAATTCCTCAGTTAGCTGTTTTAGGCGTTTTTCAGCTTGCTTGTCACCAGTGACGTTGCGACAAACAATCACGCCACCTTTAAAGGCTCCGCTTTCGTCGTTCAGCTGTCTGCCATTAATTTTTAACCACACACCTTCTCGCGTGCTAGGTGGGCGGGTAAACATTTCCGCATCGTCAACACCTTCTCCTCGGATCGCCCGTGCCAAAGGTAAGTCTGCCGGGGGGTAAGGCGTCACCCCATCAGCTAAAAACAGCCCATACTCTATAGACCATCGCTCGGGGGCGATATCTGACCCACTCAGACCAAACATTTGACTAGCAGCAGGGTTGTAAAGTAAAAACTTTCCAGTTTCATCGGCAACTATGACGCCTTCACCCATGCTGTTGAGTACCAATTGCAAAATACCCGTTTTGTGTCTTAGCTCCGCCTCGGAACGCACCAACTCTGTTGCTGTCTCCCGCAGTGCTGCTTCCGCTTGTTTCCGCTCGTGAATGTCAATGCAGATGCCAATCCACTCGCAGATTGAACCGTCTTGCGCTAGTACAGGAACGCCGCGCACCGCGAAGAAGCGATAGTTGCCATCCTTGCCGCGTATGCGATACTCAACTTCATAGAGGCTTTTTGTTTCTACACAGCGGTTCCAAATTTCAGCAGTGTGTTGGCGATCTTCTGGGTGAACGGCATCCAACCAGCCCCAGCCAGCAATCTCTTGTGGGGTCTGACCTGTATAAGCCCCCCACTCCGGCATATCAACAGCCATTCCTTCAGCATTGTTGAGCCAGACAATTTGTGATGTAGCGGCGACTAGAGAACGATACCTTGCCTCACTTTGACGTATAGCTTCTTCTACGGCTTTGCGATCGTGGATGTCGGTGCAAGCTCCAATCCACTCGCAAATGCTGCCATCTGAAGCCAATAGGGGGATACCGCGTACCGAAAAGTAGCGATAGTTTCCATCAGCACGTCGAATGCGATACTCATTCTTGTAAAGGGTTTTGTTTTTAACAGCTTTTGTCCAAATTGCTAGCGATTGCTCCCGGTCATCTGGGTGCAGTGCATCTATCCAGCCATATCCCTTGACTTCTTCGGGGGTCTGACCTGTATAAGCCCTCCAAACTGGTATATCTACAACCTGTCCTTGGCCATCGGTTGTCCAGATTAGCTGCGAGGTAGCGACTACCAGAGAACGATATCGCTGTTCGCTCTGCTGCAATGCTTCCTCGGCTTGCTGGCGATCGCTGATATCCCGTGCTTCGGCAATCAGCAACACAACTTGTCCGTTTTCGTCAAAAATGGGCTTGAGAGAAAAATCAATAGTTAATAACTTATCTTCTCCCCCTAACACTTCCACTTCGTAACGGACAAACTCACCCGCTGCGGCAAGGGCGATCGCTGCTTTCACTCGGTTTCGTGTCTCAGTCTCCGTAGTAGCTTCAAGGTTCCGCCACCAAGGATCTTCCCAAAAGCAACGCTCAATTACATCTGCTTTTTCCCATCCAATGAAGTCTAAAGCTGTCTGGTTAACCTCCACTACCGTGCCGCTTGGTGCAAGCAGTGCCATCAACTGGAACGTGCTGTTGAAGATAGCCCGGAATCGTCTTTCGCTCTCTTGCAGCGTCGCTTCAGCCCGTTTGCGTTCGGTAATGTCTCTAGTAACCGTTGCCAGATAACTTGGTTCGTCGGTTTGGGGGTGCTTGATGGTGAATATAGTTTTGTATACGTCAATTAGCTCCCCAGTCTTGAAGTGCTGCAACTGCGTTTCGCCTTCCCACATTCCTTGCTGCATTACTGTGGGCAATACGACATCTTGAAAAGTTGCAAGAACCTCACTCGGAAAAAATTCACTTAATTTTTTCGAGCGCGTTTCTTCCAAGCTGTCTAGTCCCACCAGCCTGCGTCCAGCTTCGTTGAGAAATATCGGTTCCCCGTTTAAGCTACTGAAGCCGATAAAATCATTACTATTTTCAATTAGGGAAACAAACTTCTGCTTTTCCTCCTCTGCCCGCTTGCGCTCGCTGATGTCGGTGGAAATACCGCAAATTCCAGAAGGAACACCAGCAGCATCGTACAGAGGAAACTTTATCGAGATGTATGTGTGCAAACCATCGTCTTGAAAGACAACTTCCTCAATCTCTAAAGAAGTTCGACTTTGAATTACTTTAAGATCGTTCGCCCGAAATGCTTGCGCGACTTCATGGGGAAACAGATCGAAGTCAGTCTTACCTTTAACTTCCTCTAGCTGAAGATGAAATAGGGTTGTCCACCGACGGTTGATCAGAGTGTATCGCCCCTGAGTATCCTTGACGTAGATGATCGCCGGAGAGTAATCAATGAGCGCCTGTAACTGCTGTTGACTTTCCCGCAACGCGGCTTCGGCTCCAATTCTGTCGCGGATGTCAATAAATAAGCCCATGCTGCCAATCGCCACATCGCTACCATCAAATAGCGGTGCCGTCCAGAGGGCGACATCAACCAACGAACCATCTTTCCTCTGGCGGCGTAATTCTAAGCCAGCGTGTTCCTTACCTTGCAACTCAGCATTAAGCGTGGCACGTAACTCTGATTTTTGGTCTAGAGGAATAATGGGCAGAGGTTTGCCCAGAACTTCTTGTTGGCTCCAGCCAAAAAGCTTTTCAGCGGCTGAGTTCCACATCGTCACGTTTCCAACGCTATTGAGAGTAGCGATCGCTAAAGGTGAAGTTTGTATCAGCGTTTGCAAAGTCTGGTTAGTTGTTCGCAACGCCTCAACAGCATCGATACGCTCTGCAATCTCGCTTTGCAATTGCTCGTTGGCTTGCCTTAATTCGACTGTACGTTCTTCAACTCGAATTTCTAACTCTTCCTTAGCTTTCTTTAGTGCTAATTCCGCTTGTTTGCGAGCGGTAATATCTAAAATAATTCCCACCAAACCGCCGATAGTTTTATCAGTTTTTAAAAAACTTGCCTTGTAAAATACGACATCGTGTTGAGTACCATCGGCGTAGGCAACAGAACTTTCATAATTCTGAATTCCCCGCTCTTCAAACAGTGCCATGTCCGCTTTATGGTATTTCTCAGCTAAATGCTTGGGTGCAATATCGTAAGCAGATTTTCCTACAATCTGCTCTTTAGTCAAACCAAGATATGTCTCAAAAGCACCATTGCAGCCAAGATACACACCTTGATGGTTCTTATAAAAAATAGGAGCCGGAATCGTATCTATTAAAACTTGCAAAAAATGTAACTGTTCTTGTAGCGCATCCTCAACTTGTTTGCGCTGGGTGATATCTCGCGCAACGCCAATCAGACCGATCGCATTTCCTTTCTGGTCGCGATAGACGCTTTTCGTAGCAAGATAAGTCCGCGTCGCATCAAGACTAGGCACAACTTCCTCTATTGTCTGAGGTTCGCCTGTTGTCATAATGTATTGGTCTGTTTCCATAACTTGACGCGCTAAGTCTGTCGGCAGCAAGCTGGTGTCATCAAGCCCTAATATTTTCCCCTCTGGTCTGCCAAAGACAGCAGCAGCAGCAGAGTTCATCATTAAATAGCGACCCTGAAGATCCTTCACGTAGATGGGATCTGGCGTTCCTTCAATTACGGCGCTCACCAGACTATAGCTAAATTCCAGCTCCTCTTTGGCTGTTTTCATGGCTTCCTCAGTCCGCTTGCGCCCTGTGATGTCGGTGTGGGAGCCAGCCATACGAATCGCTCTACCGTTGGCATCAAAGAGTGCCGCTCCGCGCCCCAATACCCACCGATAGCCGCCATCTTTGTGCAGCAAGCGGTACTCGGCTTCGGAATAAGGAGTCAGACCATCCAAACAAGCTTGGACATCGGCTAGCACGCGATCGCTATCATCCGGATGTATCCGTTTTTTCCACTCATCCCAATTATTTTGTAGTTCGCCCTCCTCAAAGCCGAGCATACTCTTCCAGCGCGGCGAGAAATAAACTTCGTTGGTTTCAAGCTCCCAATCCCACAATCCGTCTCTGGAACCAAGAACCGCTAACTCAAATCTTTCTCGGCTCTTACGCAGTTCCTCTTCTGCCTGTTTGCGTTCGGTAATATCTTCAACTGTGGCAAGAATGCCTACAACCTTTCCATCTGGATCGTGCAGGGGGATTTTGTTCGCGTCCATCCAGGCTTGTTTGCCATCAGCTAGGAGTGCAGGTTCAATAATGTGATACTCAGCGATATCTGTCTCCATCACGCGGGCGTCGCACTCGCGAAAGAAGGCAGCCTCCTCATGCTTACAAGCTAAGTCATAGTCTGTCTTGCCAACGATATTTTCTGGAGATCCAATGCCAGCCGCTACTGCGAAGCTGCGATTGCAACCCAGATATACAGAATTTTTGTCTTTCCAAAAGATCAACTGCGGGATGTTTTCCATCACCACCTTTACCATTTGCTCTTGAGAACGCAGCTTCTCTTCGATACGCTTGCGCTCAATAAGTTCTGCTTCTAGTTTGTGGTTTGCTGTTTCTAGTTGTGCTGGACTTGGCAGCGCCAGTGCCTTCGGAACCAGAGGAACCATTATTGCCGCTGTATATAGCGAGACTCCAGCGGTAAAGGCTTTCATGGCACCAGACAGCCAGTAAATTGGATGCCACAGCGTCCATATTTCGATAAGGTGGGTTGTTCCACAAGAGATGATGAAAGCTCCAAATAATAAAAGTATCCATTTGAACGGAAAATCATCTCTTTTTTGGACAAAATAAACGAGAGTAATCGGAATGGAGTAATATGCTAGGGCAATCAAAGAGTCTGATGTGATATGTAACCACACCAACCCTGGTTTCCATAAATAACAATGTCCGTGTGGAATAAATGGTGATGCAATAAACAAGTTTTGTAAAAAATCCAGCATATATTCTCCTATGCGTATTAAGCCTAAAATCCGCAAATCCTCAGTTAGCTATCTCCATTCCCCACAGAAATTACAACTGGAGTCAAAGCAATACTGAGTTAGGTAGATGCCCTTTAATTGTCTAGTAACACCACAGGGCGATCGCATCGGTAATTACGCTGGAATTTACTACTCACTTGCAAATTAAATTTCAGGGTTTATGCGGTTGTCAAACAACTAATAAAATTACTTAATACCTTCTACCTGCCCCTAAACTGATTAACCATTACCTTTATTTATGTTCCCCGAATTTACTTCCTACTTAAGACATAACATTTTTCTTTAATCTGCTTCTCAATCAAAATTAATTCTTTCTTAAGGATGAGCTAGATATTAAGTAAAAGCGTATACAGAAGCACGTTGAATTTTAATTAATAGAAATATCTCTATCGACAACAGCCACCAAGCATTGATATCGTCCATAGGGATGATGCCCTAATGCGATCGCCTTCATCTTCCAACATGGCAAATTGTAAAGCTATATTGCAAACCTTTGAAAAACATTTAGAAATACACCAAAAACCAGCCCGAATCGTAACCTAGAACTTTATAGGAATATTGCGAGGTATATCATGGAAAAATTACAAAAGTATCGCATCATCTGCACTCTTAGCTTTGGCGATATCTACGGTCAAATCATTGTTTGGTTAATAGTCATTTTCCTCAGCCTAGCCTCAGCGCTAGCCCTATGGAGTACAACCCGGCATATTTACGCCCTAGCCACAGTAGGGCTAATTTTAGTGCTATCCCTGCCCTTTTTGCTCTTTGCCTTCGTAACCACATTGCTCAACCATATTGAACTTGCACCAATGGAAGTAGGCTCAACAACCGAAACAGTAGGCGGCAGCATGCCAAACCAGCAGCCAGGACAGCTACCAGCACAAGCAACCAGCTGAAGAATCATTGGTCATTAGTAATTCTTGTAGAGACGGCGATTTATCCGTCTCCTCAACTCACAACGCACAACAAACAACAAACAAATTTCTGCATAAGTTCCCTGCCTGTCGGCGGGGAATCTTTTTTTGCGTCAGCATAGATCGGGAGAACTCTTCATATCAGAGCGAGAATGCTAGAACACGACGTAATCATCGTTGGCGGTGGATTGGCTGGGTGTCGCGCCGCACTGGAAATTATCCGCACCGACCCCAGTCTGAATGTAGCCCTAATTGCCAAAACTCACCCGATTCGTTCCCACTCGGTAGCTGCCCAAGGGGGAATGGCAGCAACGCTGAAAAATGTAGATCCCGAAGATACCTGGGAAGCCCATGCCTTTGATACCGTCAAAGGTTCCGACTACCTCGCGGATCAGGATGCCGTAGCAATCCTCACCAAAGAAGCACCAGATGTAATTATCGATCTAGAACACATGGGGGTTCTTTTCTCCCGATTGCCTGACGGTCGAATTGCCCAGCGTGCCTTTGGGGGACATTCGCACAAACGCACTTGCTACGCAGCAGATAAAACTGGTCACGCAATCTTACACGAACTGGTTAACAATCTTAGGCGCAACGGCGTCCGCATTTACGATGAGTGGTACGTGATGCAGCTGATTTTGGAAGATGCCCAAGCCAAAGGCGTAGTGATGTTCCACATAATAGATGGACACCTTGAAATAGTCCGGGCTAAGGCAGTAATGGTTGCCACTGGCGGCTATGGAAGGGCGTTCAACACGACATCTAATGACTATGCTTCGACGGGGGATGGTCTAGCAATGTCGGCACTTGCTGGCGTGCCTTTAGAAGATATGGAATTTGTGCAGTTTCACCCGACGGGTTTGTATCCAGTGGGGGTGCTGATTTCTGAGGCGGTGCGGGGTGAGGGTGCATATTTAATAAATAGTGACGGCGATCGCTTTATGGCGACTTATGCCCCCAGCCGCATGGAATTAGCTCCCCGTGATATTACTTCAAGAGCCATTACTAAGGAAATTCGCGCCGGACGCGGCATACATCTAGATGGTAGTGCAGGTGGCCCCTTTGTTTACCTCGATTTGCGTCACATGGGGCGAGAAAAAATTATGCTCCGGGTTCCGTTTGCTTGGGAAGAAGCGCATCGGTTAGTGGGCGTTGATGCAGTACATCAACCAATGCCAGTGCGTCCAACAATTCACTATTCGATGGGGGGAATTCCGGTTAATACTGATGGTAGGGTGCGTAGTGGCCCGGATGGATTGACTGAGGCTTTCTTTGCAGCTGGGGAAGCGGCTTGCGTTTCCGTTCACGGCGCAAATCGGCTAGGGAGTAATTCCTTGTTGGAGTGCGTGGTTTATGGGAGACGAACAGGAGGAGCGATCGCCCAGTATGTGCAAAACCGCAAGCTTCCTGATGTTAACGAACAGCAGTATTTAAAAGCAGCCCAACAACAAATTCAAGCGCTATTCGACCAAGCTGGAGAATACCGTATAGACCAAGTGCGGCAAGCATTTCAAGACTGCATGACTGAGTATTGTGGCGTATTTCGTACTGATGAAATGATGCGCGAGGGTTTGAATCAACTGCAAGAGTTGCAACAGCGTTATCAGCATATTTATTTGGATGATAAGGGCAAACTCTGGAATACCGAACTTATCGAAGCGCTGGAACTACGCAGCCTGATGATTGTAGGGCAGTTGATTCTCGCATCCGCGCTGAATCGGCAAGAAAGCCGGGGCGCTCATTGTCGCGAGGATTATACGGAACGAGATGATGATAATTTCCTCAAACACACGATGGCTTATTATTCACCAGCGGGTATTGATATTAGCTTCATGCCCGTGAATCTTACCATGTTTGAGCCAAAAGAAAGGAAGTACTAATAACGCTGTTTACGGCTGGTAAACTTTGTTTTTAGCAAATTTACCCTTTTTGGTAGATTTTACATTTACCATTTTCATATCGCTCGCACTACTGAATTTATACTCGTTTGCTAGCGAAGCGTGGAAATGAGAATTCTCGATGAAAAAGTAGGTGTGGCTAGCGTTGTCTAGCGCACCTACATATTTTATTCACAAAAAAGAGAATAGCGATCGCTCCCTAAACAAACCAGAAACCAGCTAAAAATTATAAAGCGATCGCAATGGATAATTTTGCACAACTATGGCATAGAAAAATGCCATCTAAAATTGCTGAATATAGGGCAAAATTTAGGCTATCTCCCATTGGCAAATGGTCTAGTTTGCAGGGATCGTTTGAAGTAATGATGGGAGAAGTAAGTAGGTAGGCAGGATTAAGTTTAAGATAGAAAAGCCCCATCTCCAGATGAAAATGCCTGTAGCAATACGAGTGGTTCTCAACGATGAAGAAGATCGAACATTGAGCGAGTTGCGAGTTGCGACTCATGTGCCCCAACGAACTCGTGACCGCGCCCACATAGTACGGTTGAACGCTCAAGGCTGGAAGGCGCCTGCCATTGCCGAGATATTTGAGTGCTGTGAGCATACAGTGCGAGCAACGCTCAGACGGTGGCAGCAGTTGGGACTGGGTGGATTGTGGGATGCTCCGGGACGGGGAGACAAACCCAGGTGGCAGGTAGCAGACCTGGACTATTTGGAGCAGTGCTTAGAGCAGGAACCTCGTACCTACAACAGTCAACAATTGGCACAGAAGCTGGAGCAGGAACGGCAGGTGAAGTTGAGTGCTGACCGAATTCGACGGTTATTAAAAAAAAGGGCTGGCGATGGAAACGCACCCGCCACAGCCATAAACACAAGCAAGACCGAATTGCCAAAGCCATCAAGCAAGGAGACTTTGACACGTTAAAACAGGCTGAACAGGAAGGGCACCTGATCTTGAAATACCTTGACGAGTCGGGGTTTTGTCTGTGGAGTCCAGTGAGTTATAGCTATAGTCGGATTGGCGAGCAAAAGCGGATTGAACAAACTCTGCAACGGTTTGGCAGACGGATCAGCATTTTAGGAGTGTGGCAACCGGACGAGCAGTTTGACTATGCCTTAGCTCAAGGGGGATTTAAGACGCAAAGCTATCTCAAAGTGATGAATTGGCAAGCACAGAAGGCGGCACAAACCCTGGCCCAGACAGGGCAAATAACTGTGATTGTGCAAGATAATGGATCGATTCACACCAGCCAAGCGGCTCAAGCGCAGTGGTCTAACTGGCAACAGCAGGGTTTATTCCTGTTCA
This sequence comes from Microcoleus sp. FACHB-831, assembly GCF_014695585.1. Taxonomy (NCBI): domain Bacteria; kingdom Bacillati; phylum Cyanobacteriota; class Cyanophyceae; order Oscillatoriales; family Microcoleaceae; genus Microcoleus; species Microcoleus sp. FACHB-831. The sequence continues at coordinate 21,168 of NZ_JACJON010000066.1, forward strand.
TGCTGCCGAAATATTGCTCCGAGATGAATGACATTGAAACCCAATGGCATCAACTTAAAACTCATGAAATTGCCGGACAGATGTTCGACAATGAATATGACTTAGCTGTTGCAGTGATAGATGGAATGACAGCCCGTAGTAAACGAGGTGGATATACACTGGAGCGTTTTAAGTTTAATTCCGCCTAGCTACTTATGGCAATTTAATTCTGAGTATACTGGCATAATTCGCTATTACAGCGTGTTGCAAGGTGAAGAAGAAATTTTGTTTGAGTGGAAAGAAAAGTCAGAAAGGACAATTCTTATAAAGACTATCGATTCCGAAGATACTAGCGATGCTGATGAGTGGGAGACGGTGGAATATGATTTCAAGCTTGTACAACATGATGAAGGAACTGAAGTAGGTATGGTTCAAGTAGGTAGCGAACATTTTTGGCTGTGTCTCTATCCACTTAGATTTATCGGTTGATTTCATATATTACAAGTTTCAATAAGCTAGTTTTTTGTAGGGCGGGACCTGCTCGGATAAGCCCGAAAAGCTTATAAGATATTTTGTGGGCGATTCCGGACTATAAATGACAATGCTGCTGACATCGGATGTCCAAATTTACCCTCGGCGGGCAAATTTGCAACTGTCCAACTGCGGGGAAATTTATAAAATTTATAAATTTCCCCAAATGCTGCAAATTGTCGCATTTAGATACCATCCGGGTATCGGCGATCCACATCGCGGTTTTAGATAAATTTCTGATAATTTGTGTTGACCTCCGCCCACAGATAGAGATAGAATTACGAAGTATTGAAGGGGAGTAGCTGCTAGCTCAGAATTTAGCTAGCCCATCTGAGTCAACACGCTGGCGATGAGCCTGGTTCAGATGACAAGTTTTTAAGCACTTGGGAGCGAGACCTTCACCGAGTTCACATCTGATGATGTGAGATTCTGGTGAAGTGTAATAGCTCTCCTCAGAAGCTCGCATCAGAAGGGGTATCTAATTCTGAGGAGCTAGAAGAGTGCTGACAGCTTTTACTGCGGGTTTATTACTAATCACGATTTCCGAGTTAGGCGATAAAACATTTTTTATTGCCGTAATTCTGGCAATGCGGCACTCCCGGCGGCTGGTATTTGTAGGCTCGCTCGCAGCATTGGCAGCGATGACTGTGTTATCTGTTCTAGTTGGGCAGGCAGTCTCGATTTTGCCCCAAACTTACATCCACCATGCTGAAATTGCTTTATTTCTTGGCTTCGGGCTGAAGTTATTGTATGAAGCCAGTAAAATGCAACCTGGAAAAGAGTGTGAAGAAGCCGAAGAAGCACTTTCGGTGGTGAAGGAAGCTGAATTGAAAATGCCCAAGGTGAAAAGCAATCTGGCGGTTGTGGTAGAAGCGTTCGTGCTAACTTTTGTGGCGGAGTGGGGCGATCGCACCCAATTTGCGACGATAGCGCTAGCAGCATCTAATTCGGCGCTGGGGGTAACGGCTGGGGCAATTATGGGGCATGCGATTTGTGCAGCGATCGCAGTTATGGGAGGGCGCCTGATTGCAGGGCGGATTTCCGAGAGAATGATGACAACGATCGGCGGTTGTCTATTTGTAATTTTTGGCGCGATCGCTGCCATGAAAGGGGCTTAAAAAGGCAAAAGAAAGCATTAGGAAGTGTAAAGAGTCGGCGATGAACAGTTTCTGCCTTAGTTTACTCACCGACTTCAATTTGTCGAACGCTCCTTTTTCCCCTTTGCCCTCGTTCCCAGGCAGAGCCTGGGAATGCTTTTGCCTTTTTTAAGGAGCGGGTGCAGAGACAGAGGGAGAACTCGTAGGAGTTGGGGTTGCTGCCGGAGTTGATGTTGCTGCCGGAGTTGGTGTTGCTGCCGCCGCAGTAGGCGTTTCAGTGGCCATCTGTTTAATTTGGTCTTTGTACTGTGGTGGTGCCAGAGCAACAGCCGTTGTGAACAGGGGTTTAGCTTCTGCGGCTTTGCCTAGTCGTTGTAAAACAATGGCTTTAGCTAAAACAGGGCGAAAGTCCTGTTTATTGGTTTTAACAGCCTCATCATAGATAGTCAGCGCTTCTGCAAAACGCTGCTCGTTGATGTAAACCTGACCTAGTAGTAGTTGGACTGAGGTAGTATCTATGCTGCCTGGTTGAACTTGATTAGTTTGCGTTGCTGTTTTCAAAGTGTCTTGAAGCAAACCGATAGCTGCTTCAGGGCGTTTTTGCTGTAGCAGCAGACTCACAAGACCTTGTAAGGCATTCATGTCCCCCGGATTGGAAGTTAAGACCGAGCGATAAGCCGTAGCAGCAGCTTCGCGATCGCCTAGTTGCTGTTTAGCTTGAGCCAGCAAGACCATATACTCGGTCTGTTCGGGACTCAGCGCAGCTAACTTTTCCAGGGCATCAGTAGCACCTTTAAGGTCGCCCAGTTGCAACCGCACTTCTAAAAGACCGCGCAATGACGTTTTACTATCGGGTTCTCGCTGCAAAACCAGTTCGTAACCCTTAGCCTGATCTTGCAGGTCACTTTCTTTAACCCCGAGTTGCGTCGGCTTGGGTGCTGGTGTGCCAACAGCAGAGGGCTGATTTTCCTGAAGGACATTCCCCAGCAAAGGGAACAGGGAAACTCCTACAAACGTGACGAGTGCCAGTAGTAGGACAAGATTAACGATCCAGCGACCGCGCTTTTGGGACACACAATTGCCTTGAACTCTTATCACATTATCAACCCAAAGCGGGAATTTGCTAGACGAAAACAGCGCGATCGCTGCCAGAATGTTTGCCGCATAAAGATTTCATCAAATAGTTTATGGGCGCGATCGCCTAAAAATTGCAGAAACTTTACGGATCTACCAGTTCTAAGCCTGAATTCAGTAAAATGGGCAGGCTTGTTAGATAACCATCCGGCCTTTGTGCCTACCTACTCTGATAACTTCGGCGTATGTATTAGGGACGCGGTAAATCAGGTGGTTATTTCTGGCTAATATGCGTTGGTAGTTACCTTAGCAAAAGCTATCGCTACCATTGCTACATAGCTACAGAGTTAAGTGTTAAGTTCTGAGTATCGCACTTAGCAATTAGCAGTTAGCGCGATCGCTAATTGAAATATCGCTAAGCTCGGGAATTAATAACTCAACATCTGTTGCTAGGAAAATCCCATAATGGGATGTGTCTCCGCCGCGAGGAGTTTATATGAATCCTTCTTTGAATCGACCCTCAAAATTACCCAAGCCTTCTGCCGAACAGCCCCCCGAACCCCAAATTCAGGAGGCTGCCCCCAGTTCGGATACGACAGCAGAGATAGCCGCCGCTGATACTGAGGCTTCTATGCCTCCTCCTGATGCTGATGCTGCGCTATCGACGACGCCAGAGCAAGCACGACAGCACCCCATTCCGCCACCGAGCGAACCCATGCAGTACCGAGCCATCGGACTGGTGAGGGGTCAATATATGCCTTCCGCAGAGCAATTTACGCGGGGCACGCTAGTGGCGGCGGATGATACTTTAATCGATGCGGTGCTACTGGGCCGAGTTATGAGCTTGGTGAAAAATCACCTAAGCTTAGACCAACCGCACCTCTGGGTAGTTTATCCCCGGACGCGACAAGAAGACGGCAAACTGCACGTCCAGATTGTGGGGGTTTGGGAGCCAGAAAGACTACAGCAACCAGCTGCTGCGTCTGAGGAATCGTCAAGCCTACCTGAAGTAAAGAGCGAAGAGCCAACTGTAAACGATGGCTATTTTTCAATTCGCGGCGAAGCGATTTATCAGTCGCGCGATGAAGATAGCCTGATAATCAAGATTAGGCAGGCAGCCCGTAAGGGAGAGGATAAGCCCAAATTTTTTAAGTTAAAAATCACAGGTGCGATCGCTGAAAAAGCAGTCGGTCACTTCTGGGATTTACATATCCTCCGGGAAGGTAACTCGCTGGTAATTAAGCAGGCAAACGACATTGCTGTTCTGCCCTCTAGCAAGAAAAAGCCGTTTAAAGGAGGAGGAAGGCGTCCAGGTGGGAGAGATAAGCCCTTCTCGTCACGCCCCACTAAGCCTGGTGATAAACCAACGCCAGTAAAACCAATAATACAGCGCCGAGAACCTCTTCCTAAGCCTGTTAAACGCAGTGCGCCAGAAAGTAAAACGTAAACACCATTCCCAGGCTCCCGCCTGGGAACGAGGGCAAAAGAAAGAAGAATAAGAAAAATTTTTTCTTTTGCCTTTAGCCTTTATTTAGTCGAGAGGAATCCTCTGACCCCAGCTGTCTTGGGGTACAAAAGTCCTGTCCATTGGAATGACAGAAACAGGTTCGGTGAGGGTAAATTGGCCGTTTTCAATCCATTGCTTCAATTCCAAGGCAACTTGACGTGATAAGTAGATACTGGCTAACGGAGCTACCCGCACCGCTTTACCCTCAATCGTGATGCGCCCGGTCTTCAACTGGGCGTAACTCACCAAGCCGAAGGTGGGACGGACGCGCCGGGGAATGGAGAAATCGACAACAGGCGCTACTATGTCCTTGTCTTGGACGGCACACTTAGCCACAACTTCCTCGTGTAAAACTGGGAGCGGCACGCCTACGCCCAGCATTAGAGATGGGCCGTAATTTTTGAAGTAGCAAGCCCTTACCCAACGGGCGTTCATCTGTTTAGCGTCTCCTATTAAGGCAAGCGTGGCAGATGGGCCGACTGGCGTCCGATTGGGCAAGCGCTTCTGTAAGGGAAAGTGTTGAGTGCCCTCCCAGGAAACGTAGCCGACGCCGCCGCCTAAGAAAATGCGACTGCCAATGCCAATTAGTTGCAAATCTGGGTCGTTTAGCAGGGGGGAGATGGCGCCCGTGTTTGAATAAACCCCATTAGAGAGGCGGGGTTGCAGGGGGCCGAGGTAGGTAAAGAGGGGGCGATCGCCTCCATTAACTCCTACAATAAAATTTTGGTATAGATTGCGCGGATTGTATAAATAAAACTGGTTAATTGTGTCGCGGGTAATGGTTGTATCAAAGGATGCGCGGGGATAGCAGTCTGTTACTTGTCCTATGGCGCGTAACTGCACCGTTTTCCCAGCAATCAAATCTTGAATTACATGACCGCCGCCTCTTTCTCTGGATTCTTCCCCGTCTTCGGGAACTTGAGTCGCTCCCAAGTACAAATCCACCGCACCGAAGCCAGAGTATGCTAGGACACCATCTAACCAACACTGACGAATTTTTATGGGTGGGTCGGTGTGTCCCAGGTTAATAATTGCACCTGATGACTCCATAGGCTCAAAAGTGCCAGTTGTGATGACATCCACTTCCTTCGCGGTTTGGGTTACGCCAACTTCTACCACCCGTGCTTTTAGTTCGTCTACAGTCAGGACGGCGGCGCACTGGCGGCTGATTTTGTCGTTAATTTCGGCAATTGTTCGCATAGGGAAGTTTAGCTGTTGTGATTTGGCTGCATCGGTTTAGCGTGGCGCTCGCGTACTTAGGAATTAGCGTCTAGCCACACAGTTAAATCATTTGCAGCGGAGAAATCTAACAGCGCCTCCGCCAACTCCTCCAACTGAAAAAGGGATAACCCGCGAATGCGTTCTTCGAGATCGGGGGCGATCGCGCCAATTCGTCGCGGGAGTTGGCGCATAATCAGTGCTAACGCCTCCTCTTGCTTTCCTTGTTGCTTTCCTCGTTGCTCGCCCTTTTGAAGGATATCTTGATAAATTACAGATTCCTGCATAACTTCCTCTCTAAACAGCTCTTGAATCAGATTTTTTTCAAACCGCAAACCAGCCAGAACCTCTGCACAAGCCGAAATATTGCGTCGCTCGTCAGTTTCCTCGATCATATCCACCCGTGCGGCAACTTGCTCTAATAAAGTATTGGGCGAGTTGCTTCGAGCCAAAGTAGCGAAGGGTAGTAACGCAGGATTAGCCAGCAGTGGTGCGGGATTTTCCTCCCACATTCGCATAGCTCGATATCCGTGTCTGGTGTTGGTGTCTAAATACTCATGCTTAAAAACAATCTCTGAAGTGGTTTGCTGTAAAAAAATCACCACCTGCTCGATTTGACACCCATATTCCCGCTTTAGTCGGGTGTAGTAGTCGAGCATTCGGAAGTCAATAGGTGGATTAGATTGTGGCTGGGTTTGAAATTCTAGGTGGAGAATTTTGTTGCCAATTTTGATAAATATGACAGAATCGGCGCGAATCGGATCTAGGCTGAGTTCAGTTTTCAGTACCTGGATGTCTGAGGTGCTGTCTGAAAGCAGCCAGCCGACAAAATCCGCTGGATATTCTTCAGCCAGATATTTGCAAGTGTTGTCGTAAGCCAAAGTAGATGCCTTTATTAATAATTAAATAAGAGTTTTATGAGGTTTTACCACATTGTTGAAGTTCTATTTCCAAAGCAGTTGTAACTTTTTGGTACTCAGCTTCAAGCTGCGAAAATTTGTCTAATCCACCTGAGATAGCGCTGCTTCTTGCCATTAACTCTAATTCTTCGCACAAGTGCGAGAAAGCGATCGCGCCACATACAGCACTGGTGGACTTGAGAGTATGACTTGCTTGTTGTAGAGCCTTGGCGTCTTGTTGAGCGATCGCCGCTTTAATTACTGCAAGCAGTTGGGGAGCATCTGCCAAATAACTATCAATTATCTCAGCCAACAAATTTAAATCATCTCCGCCCCCTATTTCTCTTAACGCTTGTAAAGTTTTTGCATCCAGAGGACTTATAGGTTTACTTGCTGTCTGGGGCTGACATTTGCTAAGAGCCTCAATTACCTCATTTACCCTAATTGGTTTGCTGATATAGTCATCCATGCCTGCATCAAAACATTCCTGGCGATCGCTCTCCATAGCATTCGCTGTCATGGCAATAATTCGAGGACGTTCAGTTGGCAACCATTGCTTACATATCAGTCGAGATACTGTCAAACCATCCATCTCTGGCATTTGTACATCCATTAGCACCACATCATAAGACATGATGCGTAGCTGTTCTAGCACCTCCAATCCATTCCCTGCTACATCTGCCCTATACCCCAATCTTCGCAACAAATGCAAAGCAACTTTCTGGTTAACAGGATTATCTTCCGCTAACAAAATCCGTAGCGGTAAACGTTCTCCTAATTTGTTGTCAAATTGAGAAGGATTAGGGCTGTTTTCTTTAAAAGGAACGAATTGCTTGCATAAAATACTACTCAAAACATTGCGTAATTGTGATTGTTTAATAGGCTTATTCAAAACCGCTGCAAACTTTACTGGTGAACAATGAAAACTAGATTCTGATCTACCTATCGAAGTCAACATTACTAAAGGCAATTCTTCACATCCCGGCATCTGGCGTATGGCTGCGGCTAGCTCTAAGCCATTCATTTGGGGCATCTGCATATCGAGGATCGCGATATCAAATGTCTCACCTTGACGCAGTAATTCCAAAGCATAAGCAGCCGAGCTAGCACCCCGGGAAATCATCTCGAAGTTATGGGCTTGTAGAGTGAGAATTTGCCTATTAGTAGCATTATCATCAACAATTAGCATTCGCTTGCCCTTTAACTGAGAATGAGTTGGTTGTAACTCACCTGGGCAAGATTGGGCATCTGCTGATTTAGCGCCTATAGTGAAATAAAAAGTAGAACCATGGTTAAATTTTGGATGTAAATTTACAGCGCTTTCCTCGCAAGGCTCCTCAACTTTAGACTTTGACCTGTTCAGAGCCTGGTTAGCATCTAACGCAAAATTAGCAGAGGGATTTCCACCCACTTTACCTCCACTTTCTACCCACATAGTACCGCCCATCAGTTCGCTCAATCGTCTGCTAATAGCAAGGCCTAAACCCGTGCCACCAAATTGGCGAGTAGTGGAAGAATCTACTTGGCTAAATGCCTTAAACAAGCGATTCATCCTGACTTCTGGAATACCGATACCAGTATCTTCGATCGCAAATTGAATCTCGTACTCAGTTGGCAGTTTTTCGTTAGCAATGGCATCTAAAGGCTGGGCTGTTACTGAAACAACAACTTCCCCTAATTCGGTAAATTTAACGGCGTTACCAAGTAAATTAACTATAATTTGGCGTAATCTGGTAGCATCTCCCACAATTGCAGTTGGGGTTGGAGGAGAAATTATATAAGCAAGTTCCAAACCTTTTTGGGTGGCTTGTTGAGCTAGTAAGTCTAGACATTCTTCAATACAAATTTGCAGATTAAAAGTTTGTTCTTCTAATTCCAATTTACCAGATTCGATTTTAGAGAAATCTAGGATTTCGTTAATAATTGTCAGCAAAGCATCGCCGCTGGTGCGAATTGTTTCCACAAAATCTTGTTGTACAGAAGTTAGCTTGGTATCGAGCAATAAACCTGTCATGCCGATCACGCCGTTCATTGGCGTGCGGATTTCGTGGCTCATAGTTGCCAGAAACTCGCTCTTGGCTCGCGCCGCCGCTTCGGCCATTTCTTTAGCTATTTGGAGTTCGTTCTCGGCCTGCTTTCGCACGCTTATATCACGGCAAACACAAACCATTCCCCCATCTGCGATCGCTGTCAAAGAAATACCTTGGACAAAGGTGCTGCCATCTCCTTTTCTAGGAGTTGCTTCGCCATGCCAGTAACCTTTTGACCGCACGCTGAGAAGGAATTCGCGCTCCAAACGCTCTATTTCTTTTTGGTTGTAATGTTCTTGCCATTTCTTGCCTAATAATTCTGCGGCAGAACTGTATCCAAACAGATTGATATAAGCCTTATTCAGGTAAAGGTACTCGCCGTTACTATTAATAATGGCGATGCCGTCCATTGCGGCTTCCACAGCCATTAGCTGTCTTTGCAAAGCTTCCTCTGTTTGCTGACGCTCGGTGATTTCTTTTTCTAGTTTTTGGTTGGCAAGTTCAACTTGTTTGGAGCGCCGTTGGGATTTTTGGGCAAGATAAACCGCCAACGCTAACATCCACGCTATTAGCAACCCACCAATTAACGCTACTTTGGGTAGGAGCGATCGCTCTTTTTCTAGTAACTCTGATGTTGGCTCAACCACGACTCGCCAATATGGGTGTCCTGCTAATTCTGGATCGTGGCGATCGCCATATAAATCTATTTTTATTTCCTCACTCCATTTCGAGTCGGTTTGTTTGTTAACCCTGTTAAACCTGTATACTTCCTCCTTTCCATCAAATACAACCAAAGAGTATCCATGTAGAAGCTGATCGTCCAAGATGGTATCTAGCAATTGCTCAACTCGAAACACTCCCGCAATAAAACCGTCAAATTTTTGCTTTTGGAAAATCGGAACGTAAACTAAAAACCCCTTACCGCCTTGAACTAAATTTATAGAACCCGTAACTGTAACATCACCACTATTTCGCGCTGCTTCTAAAGCCCTACGGCGTCGCTCCTCAAAATTTAGCTTTAAGTTTTGGGCTGCTTCGTTTCCTGCTAGGGGGACAATCCAGCGCACCTTGAATGATGAGTCTATCCACTCGATGGCTTGGAAACCTTTGTAGTCATTTATATGAATCTGTGCATCAGCTTCCCACTCAGGTTTGGGAGTCCCGCCGCGTATCTCCCAGCGTTTGGACATCCTTACTAACGCCGATATTCGAGCGTTGAGCTGAGTTGTAAATTGGGTTTTTACCTTTGAGGATTCGGCTTGCATCATCTGCTGAATTTGCGATCGCTCGTCAGCCAGCAATCCTTGCCAAAGCAACAGACTAGCTGCGGAGATTCCCATCCCAATACAAACAGGTAACCATCTAGAATAGATGGGAATTTTGCTCGCAATCGCCGCTACGAGTTTAGCCCAACGCTCGCTTGATTTTTCTAGGTTCATTTTATTCCGCCATTTTGAAAGCCTTTTCCTAAATTTAGGATTCCCATCCCCAGTATGAAAATTGCATTTGCCTGGAAAGTTGGAGTAATTTTAGATAATGTTACGGCTTAGACAAATAAAAGCAGCATTTTTCCTATAACCATCCGCTCCTCGACAAGTGTTATGCCAAGAAGCTAGATTTAAACAATATTCAACTTTTACTTAACTCTTGATTTCTCTGCAAATCTATGTTTTGTCGGTAACATCATCCCCGTTAGGATTATCTCCTGTTTTTGTTGCTACGGCAGGCAACTTTGAAGACTCAGGTAATTCAGCAGAGTCAGCGACGACAACTATCTCCACATCGTTTTTATTATCACTGCCCCATTTATCAAGAATATCTTTGATTAAGGCTTCTTTTATCCAAACCTGAGCAACAACAGTTAGAGGTATGGACATTAGCAGTCCTAAAGAGCCAAAAGCTGTAGTAAAAACAAGTTGAGATAATAACGTCACAGCTGGTAACAGAGATACCTGTTGCGACATGATATAGGGTGTTAGTAAATTGCTTTCAAACTGCTGAATGATAATATAAAGAGCCAAAACAAAAACTGATTTCCAAGGGGCATCTAAAAGAGCAATTCCCATTGGCAATACAACGCTTAAAGTCGGGCCAATATTGGGAATAAAATTCAGCAATCCTGCCAAAACGCCACTAGCGATCGCCAATCTTATTCCTAAAATTGTCAGTCCAAGCCAACTCAATATGGCAATAACGCTCATGCTGATAAAAGCGCCGCCCAGCCATGCCCCTAGCGATACTTCGCACTCAGAAAGAATGCCATCCGCCCGACGCCGATAGAACGACGGAAACAACCTCAAAAACGCCTTGCGGTAAGCTTGGGGATTGACTAACAGCATTATGGTCAAAACAAGCACCAGCAACAAATTGAGGACAACTCCCAGCGAGCCTGAAAAAACTGCTACCGAGCCTCCCAAGAGCCTATTTAGAAAAGGCTGGAGTTGCTGCACCAAACTATCAACATCTGGTATGTAAGGAAGCAACTGCGCTGGAAGCCTGCTTCTCAACTGATTTTGCCAATCGCTTACCAGTGCTAACACTTGGGGAAACTTCGTTGTCGTCAATTCTTGAAATTCAGCAGCGAACGGCGGCACAATCAGCAAGAAAAATCCTGTGATGGCGCTTGCTAAAATTCCCACCGACAGCAGTACAGCCAAGAGCCGGGGTACACGCTTGCTTTGCAGCCACCGCGCTAGCCTGTTCAAGGCAGTCGCTAACACAACAGCGACAAACACCAGCAGCAGCACTTGCCTAATTTGCCACAGTACGTAAAACGAAATAACGACAGCTAGTAAACCAATCCACTGACCTAAATTCACAGATGAAGACTCCCAGGCTATCTGGCAACAATTCCCATTCAATTCAGCTAGATTAGCCGATATTGGCATCTTCGCCTAGCTTCTTTGGGCTTAGCCACAACAGGGGATTGAGCATCCGGGGGCTCAATGCACTTGCCCGCCTTGCCACGCCCGCCAGCCTAGAACTCCAGCCATAATTAGTGCGGGTAAAAACACAGCAATCAATACATTAGCTGATGTCGGAGCAATAGATAATGCCCCACCGCCGTACTTAATTAAAATTGACAGTGCAGCAGAGATAACTAGCACCTTGAAAATGAATCCAGCCTGATTTCCCATGTAGTTGTACGGCAATACGGATTGAAGTAGGGGTAGACACCGAACGGAGCGATCGCATCTTGCTTTCTACAATAACTCCAGTAGCTAAACCATCAGATAAATCATGCCTGTTGAAACTAATAACAAACGTCCTATCAAAACTCCCAAGCCCAGGCTGTTTGGTGGTAGTTTATTGATTCTACTGACAGTCCTGCTACTGTTAAACTTTATCATTCCCACTTTTGGCCCCCGTCCTCCCCAAGTTGCCTACAGTGACTTTATTGCACAAGTAGAAGCAAATAAGGTTGACCGGGCTATTGTTGGTGGCGATCGCATCGAGTATGTGCTGAAATCGCAGCCGACTGGCGATAACACCTTACCACCTCAAGCCTTTGTCACTACACCCGTAGCACTCGATCTAGATCTGCCCAAAATTCTGCGGGATCATAACGTCCAGTTTGGCGCACCTGCTCCTGACACCAACGGCTGGATCGGCACTCTCCTGAGTTGGGTTGTTCCCCCCGTGATTTTCTTCGGCATCTGGGGCTGGCTGATGAACCGGGGTGGAGGTGCTGGTGGCGCTGCCTTGACTGTAGGTAAAAGTAAGGCGCGAATTTACTCAGAAGGCAGCACTGGGATCAAGTTTACCGATGTCGCTGGCGTCGATGAAGCCAAGGCGGAACTACAAGAAATTGTCGATTTCTTGAAAAACGCCGGGAAATACACCCGTCTGGGAGCTAAAATCCCCAAAGGCGTGCTGCTGGTCGGCCCTCCGGGAACTGGTAAGACGCTGCTAGCAAAGGCGATCGCTGGTGAAGCAAGCGTCCCGTTCTTCAGTATCTCTGGCTCTGAGTTCATTGAGTTGTTCGTCGGCGTTGGTGCTGCACGAGTCCGCGACTTATTTGAACAAGCCAAAAAACAATCTCCTTGTATCGTCTTTATCGACGAATTAGACGCACTAGGCAAATCTCGCGGCGGTGCTGGTGGCTTTGTTGGCGGTAACGACGAACGCGAACAAACCCTCAACCAGTTGCTCACCGAGATGGATGGCTTTGACGGCAATACTGGCGTAATTATCGTCGCCGCCACTAACCGTCCGGAAGTCCTAGATCCAGCTTTGCGCCGTCCGGGTCGCTTTGACCGCCAAGTTGTTGTAGACCGCCCTGATAAAATTGGTCGGGAAGCCATTCTCAATGTCCACGCCAGAACTGTCAAATTGTCTGATGAAGTCCAAATAAGCGTAATTGCCGCTCGCACTCCTGGCTTTGCTGGTGCGGATTTGGCTAATTTGGTCAACGAAGCGGCGCTGCTGGCGGCACGTCAGAACCGCGACGCCGTGATGATGGCAGACTTCAACGAAGCGCTAGAGCGAGTTGTGGCTGGTTTAGAGAAGCGATCGCGCGTACTCAACGAAATTGAAAAGAAAACTGTCGCTTATCACGAAGTCGGTCACGCTATTATCGGTGCTTTGATGCCGGGAGCGGGTAAGGTGGAAAAAATCTCCATCGTCCCTCGCGGTGTAGGAGCGCTTGGCTACACTCTACAAATGCCAGAAGAAGACCGCTTCTTGATGGTGGAAGATGAAATTCGCGGTCGCATTGCTACTCTTTTAGGCGGTCGTTCTGCGGAAGAAATAATCTTCGGTAAGGTGTCAACTGGCGCTAGCGACGACATTCAAAAAGCAACAGATTTAGCCGAACGCGCTGTTACTCTCTACGGTATGAGCGATGAACTTGGCCCCGTTGCTTTTGAGAAGCCGCAGCAACAGTTTATCGAAGGTTACGGCAATCCGCGCCGCTCGGTTAGTCCCAAAGTTGCAGAGCAGATAGATCGGCAAGTCAAGGAAACTATTGATGGAGCGCATCACATTGCCTTAACAATTCTCGACACTAACCGGGACTTGTTGGAAGAAACGGCGCAAACGCTGCTGCAAAAAGAAGTCTTAGAAGGGCCAACATTGCGCGAGCAACTCAATCGCGCTCAATCACCTGCTGAGTTGGATGAATGGTTGCGTAGCGGCAAATTCCCTTCAGGAATGCAGCTTAAGCAACTGGCTATAGTCTAATCGGTTATTTAGTTGAAAATCTGGCGATCGCTTTTCTTTCAAAGGGAGCGATCGCTTTTCTTTTGCAGCTACTTCTACTATCTAATACTGCAAAATAATATTTCTCAAGATTTCAATTTTTGTCGCGTATGTAACTGTAAATTAATGCCTTTTAGCCATTGAAACTAAAACGGCAAGCAGCAAGGAATGATAATACAGCCACCAGTCGCTTTCGTCGCTCTCAAAGTTTGGCTCGCCTCGTTACAACTGCGGAACCTTTGCAGAGATATACCCACTGCTGACATCAAACTTTGCTCGCCCAAGACGCTTTTTACATAGTCCGAGCAAGAATAGCCACCGTGCAAAACTCTATGGGCACAAGAAAACCCTTTCCGGGGGGAAATATACTTTTGATATGCACTAATAGAGTCTATAGCAATTGTCTGGGCTAAGGAATTAACGCTGCTAGTTTGCATTACAGTGTAGATTGTAAACAACTTACGCTCTGTTCTATCCCACTAGAAATTTTTCTTACTCTGCTAAAGGGATGAGTTTTACCAGCGTTATTAATTGAGCCAGATAAAATCTAAAATCTTAAGCTGCCCTCGATACCTACGTTTGACATAAGCAGCTTTGCGCCTCACGACCGATCCCACTTATCTGCGTAAATTCTTATCGTGCTAACTACTATGGAGCGTAGCAGCGTTTTCACTGAAATAGGCCTAGCTTCTAGGGTTGCAACTGGGTACTAGCTTGTTGAATCGGTTCGTTAATTTGTTCAGCAGTGTCAGCGGATGCGGGAGTAAAGTTGAAGAGATGGGCAGCTAGAGCAACGCTGGCTAATAAGTATACGGTTGCGCTCAAACCCATAAGTATTTTGGCTTTCATCATCTGTTTGTTTGCACCCTAACAATCTATATCAGTGATATTACTGAAAAAAACAAGCATTGTCATCTATCTAGTGGTAAATCAACTAAACGCAGCGCTAAGGCTGGAAATATTAGTATTTGCGATCGCTCGTCTCTAACTGTTTGATTCTCAACTGCAAATCCATATCATCAACGCCAACAATTGTTTCTAAGTTATCGATGCGTTCTAAGAGCGCTTGTACCTGATGAGGTTGCAAGGAGTAGGCGGATTTTTTATCAGAACCCCAAATGGCAACGGTGCTAGCAGCAGCGCTGGCGATAACGGCTAGGGGAATAATTGGCCCGCTCTTAGTAACGGCTGAAAGCGGAATGCAAATTGCTATCATCCCAACTGCTATGCCCCAGATTTTTGTGCTGACAGCAGAGCGCATATCTGCGGATTGTGCTGAATTTTGTTCAAATAGCTTGGACATGGCTTTTTGGTGTTCGTGGATTTCTTATGTTCTAGGTTGCCAGGTACCTAGTGAATACCGATTCCTGCCAATGGGTCATCCTAACGGGTTAAGTATTACTACTTATGCATTATAAAGGATTCCGGATAAGAGGGCGATCGCTCTACGACGACGCTCCGCATCATCCCTCAAAAGCTAGAAGTTTTACCTAGAAAATATCTATGCATTTATGAAAGAGAATTGCAGCTTTGTAACAAAAACGTCACACAAAGTTTATAAATAAATATTGCGGGTCGTTGAAATACTTGTTAAGGTGTGCTTAAGCAGTTACTTCTGGTAAATGTTCGTATTTAGGAGACGTGCCATCAATGCTATACATCAATATTGGCTGTTCACCGATTAACTGAGTCCAGAAATGCCTAAAAATATTTCTCTAACGGCTCGCTGCCAACTTTCTTGCAAGACGAAGGAGAAATATTGTTGTTGATAGTTTGGCTGCGCTTAAGACTGGTGCATTTTGGTACTCAATGCAAACCTAGTATGTTGCCAGTTAGACTCAACTTCACCCAATTTTACTGATAGACATTTCTCAGGTTTGTATAAAAGCAAAAGTGTTCCCTGCAAGATTAGTGAGAAATGTCTTGCTCTCAAAGAATTAGTCCAATTCATACCTGAATTACGATTCACTGCTTGTATTTGCCCCATGCTTTCATATTGCATCTGCAAAATATTTAAGTGCGGCATATATGGCGGACGCAGTGACTCCTCAACTATGGAGACTTTAAGCAATGAACGTTCAAGGAAAAACGGTTTTAATTACGGGGGCGTCGCGTGGAATTGGCAGAGCGATCGCCCTAGAATTAGCGCAACAAGGAGCGAAAAAGCTGCTGCTTGTGGCACGCGATCGCCAGCGTTTAGATGAAGTTGGCAGGGAGATAGAAGCGTTTGGTACCCAAGTCGTGACGCTGGCTTTGGATCTGTCTCAGATAGTAGAAGTAAATATTGCGATCGCGCAAGCTTGGCGAAATCACGGGCCAATTCATTTATTAGTCAACTGTGCTGGAGTTGCACATCAAGCGCCTTTCTTGAAAACACAATTGCCTGATGTTCAACAAGAAATTGCCATTAATTTAATGGGAATGTACACCATGACTCGTCTAGTCGCCCGACGCATGGCAGCACAACGAGAAGGGACAATTGTTAACGTTTCTAGCTTGATGGGAAAAATTGCAGCGCCGACGATGGCGACTTATTCAGCTACGAAGTTTGCGATTGTAGGGTTTACCCAAGCCTTGCGCGGGGAGTTAGCTGAACACAATATCAAAGTGATGGCGTTGCTACCATCTTTAACTGATACTGACATGGTGCGAGAATTACATTGGTTTAGGTGGGTAGTACCGATGACTCCCCAGAAAGTAGCTAAGGGGCTTGTCGCCGGATTGAATAGAGAATCGCCGGAAATATTAGTGGGATGGCAAAGTCATTTAGCAGTGTGGTGCGATCGCATTGCGCCTTGGCTGCTGGAGAAAATTTTACTAATGGCTGCTCCCCTGTCGAAGTATAAACAAAAGCAGTACCGAAGACTAAGACAGGCTGCGCTAACTTCGCGTTAGAAAAAGTTACTTGGGAGAGTCTTATTTAAGACTCTCCGTAAGTTTTGTGGGGGCGCGCTCGCGCAATCCCAGAGCAATTCCTAATTCCCCAAGTTAACAAAAAACTATTGGGATGCGATCGCTGCTGTTAATTCCATACCAACAAAAAAGCCCTCGTCTGAGGGCTGCTGATTGTGTTGTTTATTGATATTAATGGCTTACTTCTACAGGTGCTTCTCCACCAGGAGTCCGTAGCATTTCCACCATTTCTTGAATTTCCGGTGGCGGTGGTGGAGTCAGGCGAGAAACAACCCAGGTAACTACAAAGTTGATTAGCATCCCCAAGGTGCCAATTCCTTCAGGCGATACGCCAAAAAACCAAGGTTGCATTCCATAGAATTTGACTCCAACGATGTAGTAGATGGTGAAGATTAAACCTACTAACATCCCCGCGATCGCGCCTTCCCGATTCGTGCGTTTGTCAAAGATGCCTAAGATAATAATTGGGAAAAAGCTTGCAGCCGCCAAACCAAAAGCAAAAGCGACTACTTGAGCGACAAAGCCTGGGGGATTGACGCCAAAATATCCAGCAACAGCGATCGCAAATCCAATCATAATCCGACCGAACATCACCCGCCGAGCTTCCGAGGCTCCAGGGTTAATAATGCGGTAGTAGATATCATGGGCGATAGAACTGGAAATCACCAGCAGCAATCCCGAAGCCGTAGACAAAGCCGCCGCCAGTCCTCCCGTCGCCACCAAAGCAATTACCCAAGGAGCCAGTTTCGCTACCTCCGGAGTTGATAGCACGATGATGTCGCGGTCGATACCAATCTCGTTCGTAGTTTTATCAGGTGTTAGCTGGATGCGTCCATCGCCATTTTTGTCCTCAAAGGTCAACAGCTTGGTATTTTCCCACTTGTTCACCCAGTCTAGCTGACGTACCTCTTCAATAGTTTTGTTGTGCAAGGTATCGATCAGGTTGTACCGGGCAAAGGTAGATAAAGCAGGTGCAGTAGTGTAGAGTATGGCGATGAACAGCAACGCCCAACCTGCTGAGTAGCGTGCCGCTCTCACATCAGGAACAGTATAAAATCGCACAATGATATGGGGCAGCCCCGCAGTTCCCACCATCAACGCGATGGTGCTAAACAATACATCCAACTGCGACTGATTCACAAAGGGTTTTGTGTACTCTTGGAAACCGAGATCTAGCTGAACTTGGTTGAGTTTCTCAACGATGTCGCTGAAAGTAAACGCCAGTTGGGGGATGGGGTTGCCAGTGAGCAAGAATGAGAGAGCGATCGCTGGGATTAAGTAGGCGAAAATCAACACCCCATACTGTGCAACCTGAGTCCAAGTGATGCCTTTCATTCCCCCCAGAACGGAGAAAAAGGCGACAATTATCATCCCAATAATCACGCCAGTATTGATGTCTACTTGAAGAAAGCGGCTGAAAACAATTCCCACACCGCGCATCTGTCCGGCGACATAAGTCATCGAGATGAAAATCGCGGCTACAACTGCTACTAAACGAGCAACGTTGGAATAATAGCGATCGCCCACAAAATCAGGTACGGTATATTTACCGAATTTACGCAGGTAAGGTGCTAGTAATAACGCCAAAAGCACGTAGCCACCAGTCCAACCCATCAAGTAAACCGAACCGTCGTAACCCAGAAACGAGATTAACCCCGCCATCGAGATAAACGAAGCCGCCGACATCCAATCAGCACCAGTAGCCGCACCGTTAGCGATCGCGGGAACTCCTCTTCCAGCTACGAAAAAATCAGCACTAACTTTGACGCGAGACTGCCAACCAATATACAGGTATGCAATGAAGGAGAGACTGACCAACAAAATAGTCCAGACTTCAACAGACATGATTCTCCCCTATTCGTCGATATTATATTTGCGATCCAGTTTGTCCATCTGCACGGCGTAGATGAATATCAGCACCACAAAGACATAGATAGACCCCTGTTGCGCCATCCAAAAGCCGAGGGGAACGCCACCCAGACGCACCGCGTTTAATGGTTCAACTAGCAGAATGCTGAATACGATTGACACTAGCGCCCACACAATCAGCAAATTCCGAATTAAAGCCGTATTAGCACGCCAGTAAGCCTGACGTTTATCTTGGTTCATGTTTCTTCCTTGTTTTGCACCGTTTTATTAAGCGAAATCAAGGATACACGGGCTTTGTAGCGTTTCTAAAAATCTCAACAAATTTCTACACAATGCAACCGTTGCAGGAATGCGATCGCGTTTCACAAATCGAGGAAAATCAAATATCAGGTATCTAATCAGACATTAGCAGATGACTCAAAATGAACGCATAGAACCAAAGCCTCTATCTAGGTCACTTCGATCCCCCCTCCTCTTCGCTTGCGGGCTTATCCATTACCCACATCTTTCTTAACAATGAGACAAACGACTTAAAATAATCTTGAAAGGCTTGATAGGTATAGTTTTGAGAGAAGAGAAAAATAGCGGGTGATGGCCTGCATGGAAAAGTGGGCAGCTAAAGAATTGTCCCAGGTAGACTTAGGAGACGCAAGTAGAAACAAGCGCCTTATACGCTTAGTAAAAAACTTGGCTTTCGCAATAGTTGCAGCGATAACTATCCCAATGTTATTGGTTTGGCAATAGTTATCTTCTTCACACTTTTGATTGGAAAAGTCATTTTGTCAGATGAAGCACCACAATCTCCGCCTCCAATAACTCAGACTCGTAACTGATGCAGAAGCGCGATCGCACCATTAATTCCCAGCGATTGTTAATATAGCCGCAGGCTTCTAGCCTGCGGGTGAAACAGAAACAGGGATATAAACAATGAAATTTATCGGGATAGATTTGGGGTGGCGATCGCAACCTAGCGGATGTTGTTGTTTATCCCCGCAAGATGGAAAACTGCAAATAGTAGATTTAACTCGAATAGATGCGATCGCAGATATCCTCGACTGGATTGATACAACCGCACCGCCAACAGAACCCGCCATAATCGCTGTAGACGCACCCACACTCATCCCCAACGCTACAGGGATGCGACTACCAGACAAACTCGCCCACAAACATTTTGGAAAATATCACGCAGGTTGCTATCCAGCAAACCTCGGTCTACCCTTCGCACAACGCACAGTAGAATTTGGATTACAACTAGAAACTCGCGGATTCGTACACGCACCAATAATAGAACCCCAAAAACGGGATAGATATCAAATCGAAGTATTTCCCCACCCAGCCATAGTAAATTTATTCGGCTTAGAACGCATTCTTAAGTATAAAAAAGGAAAACTGGCAGAGCGTCAATTAGAACTAATCAAACTCTACCAGTACATTGTAAATATCTTGCCCAATCTCCAACCAAGCCTCAAGCCTGATTTTAGATTTTCGATTTTAGATTTTGGATTGGGTGTTGCTGGTGAAAATATAGAATGTTCAAAAATTCCAAATCAGCCTTTAATCGAAAATCCAAAATCAAAAATCCAAAATTACCTAACAGGTGCAGCCCTCAAAGCATTAGAAGATCAACTAGATAGTCTCATCTGTGCTTATGTCGCAGCGCACTGGTGGTATTGGGGATTAGAGCGTAACTTGGTACTGGGCGATCGCACGACAGGCTACATCGTCATCCCCAATCGATTTTAGATTTTAGATTATTAATCCAAAATCCAAAATCCAAAATCCAAAATCATTACGCCCAGCGCATCAATCCCAATTCAAAAGTACTGCTGACATTTTTGTGTTTGGGTAACACGCGCAGAGACAAACCTTGCAAACCACTCGAAGAGTACAAGATATTTGAAGTGTAAACGCTAATACCCTGTTGGTCAGAACCTTGGTGTTCCATCACAACAGGAATGCCATTAACAATCTGACCAGATGCATCAATTGAACCCTGGTAAAGTTCAACTTGTACGTCCTCTGGTTGTAGTTTGTTAAGGTCGATCCGCGCTTTGACAGAAATCGTTTGACCTACCATGATCTGGGATGGTTCGGAAACATCAACCGCCTCAATTTTGATGTCGTACCAATTCTCATTAACTTTACGCTTCCAAGAAGATAACTCTTTAGCTGGAGCGTAGTTGTTAGCAGTCATAGCAAAGTAGCGATCGCTTGCTGGAAAATATCCCCGCATTCCATAATCGCGCACCATCCGCGCTGTATTAAAGAACGGTGTATTCAACCGAATCGCATCCTTCATTTTGGCAATCCACTTGCGGGGAATTCCAAACTCATCGCGGTCGTAGAACAACGGCACAACTTCATTTTCAATCGTGTCGTACAGCGCAGACGATTCCACATCATCTTGATATGCTAGGTCGTCGTAGTCTTCCCCGTGACCAATCGGCCAACCAGTACGCACGTAATCCGCCTCATCCCACCAACCATCTAGCACGCTGAGGTTAGGCAAACCATTCATCGAAGCTTTCATCCCCGATGTACCCGATGCTTCGCGGGGACGGCGGGGCGTATTCAGCCAGACATCGCAGCCAGCAACCATCAACCGCGACACGTAGATATCGTAATCTGGCACAAACACCACGCTGGCGCTCATCCCTTGTTCCCGCGCAAAGTGGACGATATTGCGGATCAGCTCTTTTCCTGGAATATCCTTGGGATGAGCTTTCCCAGCAAATAAGAACTGCACGCGGCGGTTTTTGTCCCCAGCCAAAATTTTCTTAATTCTGTCGAGGTTACGCAGAAATAGAGTAGCCCGCTTATATGTCGCAAAGCGACGAGCAAAACCAATCGTCAACGCAAATGGGTCTAGCACTTCCTGCGCTTGGGCAATTTCAGCAGGAGAAGCACTGCGATCGCGCAACTTCCTTACCATATGCTCCCGCACAAACACCACCATTTCTGAGCGCTGACGCTCGTGATTGCGCCACAACTCCTCATCTGGAATCGACTTCACCCGCTCCCACAAAGGATCGTCAACGGCTGCATCAGACCACTGGGGGCCAAGGTAGCGATCGTATAACTCCTGAGTTGGCTTCGACACGCAACTGCGGGCGTGTACGCCGTTGGTAATCGCTGTAATCGGCACTTCATCTAAGGGGAAATCTTTCCACAAACTGTGGAACATCCGCCGCGAGACTAACCCGTGCAACTGGGCGACACCATTGACAAAGCTGGCCATATTCATTGCCAGGATAATCATGCTGAAGGGTTCTGCCAAATCGCCAGGGGTTTCCCGTCCCACAGACAGAAATTCTTCTTTAGATAAGCCAAAGCGATCGCCGTAATGTCCCAAATAATGGAGAATCATCTCTCCGCTGAACTTATCAATTCCAGCGGGTACGGGCGTATGCGTAGTGAAAATATTGCTGGAAATTGCTACTTGCTTAGCTTCGTTGTAGCTCAGTCCTTCTTCTTCCATCAGCATCCGGATGCGTTCTAGAGACAAGAACGCCGAATGCCCCTCGTTCATATGGTAGACCGTCGGTTTCAGTCCCAACGCTTTGAGCATCCGCACGCCGCCGATACCAAGCAATATTTCTTGGTGAATGCGGATATCCAGGTCGCCACCATAGAGTTGGTCGGTGATGTTGTGGTCGTATTCCGCGTTTGGCTCGATGTTTGTATCTAGCAGGTAAAGAGGTACAACTCCCACTTGCACGCGCCACACGCGAGCATAGACGGTACGCCCTGGAAACGGCACGTCTATCCGCAATTCTGACCCGTCAGGATTCCGCTCTAGGTGTAGCGGCATATTGTAGAAGTCGTTGATGGGGTAGCGTTCTTGCTGCCAGCCATCGGCGCTTAGTTGTTGGGAAAAATAACCTTCTTGGTAGAGCAAGCCGACGCCTACGAGAGGCAAACCCAGGTCAGATGCAGATTTCAGGTGATCTCCAGCAAGTACGCCCAAGCCCCCAGAGTAGATGGGCAGGCAATCGCACAATCCAAATTCAGCAGAAAAATAGGCGTAGCATTCTGATTGCTGACTTCTACTCTTGCGATACCAGTGGCGATCGCTTAGGTAGTTGTCTAGCTGCATCGCTGCTCTTTCCATTTGGGCAACAAAGCCTTCATCTTCAGCAACTTCCTTTAGTCGCTTTTGAGAGATGGTTCCCAGCATCAAAACTGGATTGTGGCGGCTTGATTCCCACAAATCGCGGTCTAGGCGACGAAATAACTCTTTAGTTTCGACGTTCCAATCCCAGTGCAGGTTGAAAGCCAGTTTTCGTAACGGTTCGAGTCGCGGTGGTAAAGCGGGGGATACGTTAAATGTCCGAATCGGCTGCATCAACTAAGCCTCTAAGTCCTGTTTTAGTTATTGTCACCTCTGTTGAGGCGTTTTCTAGTCACTCTTAATACTTTTTGTGGGAAAACGCGATCGCCCTTTTCCACAAAAAGTTTTCCTGCTCGCATTTTGCTGTTATTTTCGTATGGGCAATACAGCGCAGTTCCTTTATATGCGATCGCCCTCTTGCCCAGAATAAGCGAAAATTGTCAATTTACTCGCCACGATACCAGCGTGAAGATTAATTTTTTCAACCCTGGCTTTGGCATAATTACTGGACGCCCCTGTTTTATCGCCTCAATTTATCGTGCTATTTCCCATACATCCCCAGCGCCAATTAGTCAAAATTATTACTTATTTTAGGTTTTATACTGATTTTCAATTTTCAGATAAATCTTTAGTAACGCCAAGCTTTGTCCCCCTACCGCTCAACCGTATCAATGGGAGCGATCGCCGCTATAACTGGAATATCATTTATAAACTTGGTATATAAAACCCTCCATCTTTTTGGCCTTTTTCCATAAAATACTATAGTCCATTTAAAGTTTACGTCTTCTGCGATTTATTTAATTGTATTTACCCTACTAAACTCTCTGGAGTCTATTTCTATGTTAATTTTAAAATTATTGCAAATAAGGTATTTTCTGCTATTCCAAACGATTAGATATTCTCGTATTGCGAGCGTTTTTAATTACCCATTTTTAAATTAAGAACCTATAGAAAATAAGTTTTGTAGGTAATTACGGTTTAAAATGTTTCATTTACCAACCTCACGCAGATGCTTTAATATCTGAAAAAGCTGGAGTGAAATTGAGAACGCGCAGAAAATTATAATCCAGCATTCGCCGCATGCAACTTGATGAGGTGCAACGGGCGATAGATAATTAAGAGCAGCTTAAGTAGCGATCGCCCCAGTAAGCTATTCCACATTTAATTTCCCTATAAGCACTGGTCAAAAGCCTTAAAGCGCATAGCTTTTCTTTCTTTTAAATTTAGCCTTTTGACTTGCAACCTTGGCGATCGCCCCCGTAACGGAAACTTATAACACCAATCCATCGTCACAACAGGCTAGCAGCCATCAGGGATCGCCATCCTCACTGCTTGAGGTCAACAGTTGTTAAAAAAACTCCAGACCAAAAATGAAGCAATATTTCGGTATTATGAGAAAGTTGTATGTCCTTTAAGACACCAACGTTCAGTCTTTCCTGTCTGGAGTAGATACTGCTATGCTGACCCTCAAAGTTACAGTTTATATTGTCGTTGCCTTCTTCTCGCTGCTGTTTATCTTTGGATTCCTATCAAGCGATCCTGCCCGGAACCCCGGACGCAGAGATCTAGAATAGACAGCGCGATCGCTTGTTATCTCAGTCCGTCGTAAGGCGTGGCCATGCCACGCCTAAAATTTACCGTTGCGGTTGAGGTCATGCGCCCGGACTGTCAGTTTGACCACTGTTGTTGAAAAATGCCCCACCCAGTCCCGCCGCCTGAACCGCCTGTTATTGTTGCGAACTTACCGACCCAGGCATTTGCCGCGCCGCAATGTAGAGATGTAAACTGCAAAGTCTCTACAAAAATTTCCCGCACGTCGGTATCGAACCGCACGCTGTCAAAGGTAGCCCTCGCTTCCCCGACACAGCCGGAAACATTTGCGCCTGAAGCTTCTCCTTTGAAAGTGGCTAAGAGTGCATCTCTGCTAGGGCCAGCCATTTCCGTAGGCCATCAGATTCTACCAGCAGGCACTTCTGTAGCAAATCAAACTTCACAAATGGCTCCAGAAGTCAAGTATTCTGTAGCATCGGGAACTAACCTGCTTAAAGAGCTGACACCCGCAGCCACACCGGAAAGTAATGGCCTTCCTAATCAGAGCCAGGGAACGATAGCCAGGGGTGCTTCTCAAGCTTTAATTGCTAATCGGCGATCGCCTGCAAAGACAGAAGTACGCAGAGAAATATCAGGATTGTGGGAGGCTAAGCCCGTTTCCTCAGAGGGAGGAGCAAGCAAAAAACAATCCCCACCAGTCACCCGTCTGCTGACTCAAGAGCGCGGTGGAGACGTTAGACAATTCGAGATTAATACACCACCCGCTTCCGATAACCCCCAGGTAACTCCGCAGCAGCCACAAGGAACGCCGGGGGGAGGCCAAAACACACCTACATTTGAAATACAGCCTGGTGGAGCAACGCAAGGCGATCGCTCTACCACACCTACATTTGAAATACAGCCTGGTGGAGCAACGCAAGGCGGCCAAGCTACACCTCAGCCACAAACAGCCCCACTGCCTCAACAGAATCCGCCCGCACCTACAGCCCCGCCGCCAGTGCAGGATAGGCAACAGCCATCTACTAAACCTAGTACAGACGGGAAAAGGCCGCCCGCCAAGCCCAGTAATAGCATCAGCTTAGAGGGGGCGATTGAATTAACAGCAGATCGGCAAGAGTACGACGAAGAGCGACAAGTCATCACAGCCGAGGGCAATGTTGTGATGCGGTTTCAAAATGCCATTCTTGATGCAGACAGACTAGAGGTGAACTTGCCCAACCGGATTATGGTAGCGACGGGCAACGTGTCTCTGCGTCGGGGCGAGCAAGTGCTGCGGGGCGATCGCTTTGATTATTTCTTCGTCCAGGATAGCGGCACCATTTTGAACGCCAGCGGCGAAATTTATCAACCGCGAACCGGGGCAGATTTCTCAGCCACCTTACCCAACGACGTGGGTGCAGCGGGTTTGCCACAACGACCCCTGAGCGATCGCATTATCCAAAATCAACCGCTACAACAGATAACCAACCCAGGTGGCTATACCTTTGCCGTGGGTAGTGGCAGGCAAGCCGAAAACCTGGCTCGTCCAGAAACAGGCGGGCAAATTAACCGAGTGCGGTTTAAAGCCGAAAAAGTGGACTTCGACTCAGAAAGCTGGAGAGCTACTAATATTAGGCTTACTAACGACCCATTTTCACCCCCAGAGTTGGAAGTACGGGCAGACACAGCCAGATTTAGGAATTTAGAGCCACAGGTGGACGAGATTACAACCACTGGCTCCCGCATAGTTTTTGACCAGGGTTTTTCGCTGCCGATATTTCAAGATCGGATATTGCTTGACAGGCGCGAACGCGAACCTGCTATTGTCAACTTCGGCTTTGATGGCACCGATCGAGGAGGTCTGTTTGTCGAGCGCACCTTTGACATAATTAACACCCCCAAAGTGCGATTTCGCGTCACGCCACAGTATTTTGTGCAAAGAGCGGTTGGGCTTGGTTTTTTTGTTAACCCAGCTCCCGATCAGCCAGGAGTAGGGAAATTTATCGACCCATCTGACTTTGGTTTAAAATCCAGACTGGATGTAACCCTCAGCCCGCGCACAGAGATAACGGGACGTGCAGAATTTCTTACCCTCAACCCCAGCCTGTTTGAAAACAACACGCGGGCAAGTTTGCGACTGCGGCAGATCGTTGGTACCAAGCTACCTCATACCTTAAACCTGGAATACAGCTACCGCGATCGCTTGTTCAACGGCTCCCTCGGCTTTCAAACCGTCCAGAGCAATCTAGGCGCTGTCCTGACTTCTCCTGTAATTCCGTTGGGTAGAAGCGGTATCAACCTCAGCTATCAACTAGGCGCAGCGTATATCAACTCCGACACCGACCGCATTGACTTGTTAGAACCAATCCGCACCAACAATCGCGTTAACTTATCTCGCTATCAAGCCAGTGCTAGCCTTAGCCGCTACTTTACACTCTGGCAGGGTAAAGCCTTGCCTGCTACTCCGACCGAGGGGATGCGCTACACACCAGCACCCGTAGTTCCTTCCCTAGTGGTGGGTACAAGCCTCACAGGTGTTGGTACTGCTTACAGTAGCGGTGATAGCCAAAATTCGCTCAGCGGTACAGTCGCCCTATACGGACAAATTGGCCACTTTTCCCGACCTTTTCTGGACTACACCGGATTTAAT
This sequence comes from Microcoleus sp. FACHB-831, assembly GCF_014695585.1. Lineage (NCBI taxonomy): Bacteria > Bacillati > Cyanobacteriota > Cyanophyceae > Oscillatoriales > Microcoleaceae > Microcoleus > Microcoleus sp. FACHB-831. The sequence continues at coordinate 47,775 of NZ_JACJON010000066.1, forward strand.
CTCAGCTACTCTCAAAGCGTCCGCAGTGGCATATCGCCTTTCTTGTTCGATCGAATAAGCGATACTAGAGTGCTTTCTGCTGGACTAACGCAGCAACTTTGGGGGCCATTCCGTGCTGGTTTCCAAACATCTATTAATTTAGATACTGGGCAAGACATCAGTACCGACTACTTTCTGGAATACAGCCGCCGCACCTACAACGTACTCCTGCGCTATAACCCAGTTTTACAGCTTGGTTCGCTCAGCTTTAGAGTTAATGACTTTAACTGGAGAGGCACTCCAGAACCTTTCGAGGGTAGTGGCGTCCGTCCTGTCGTACAAGGCGTAACGCGCTAAAACCCACATTCCGCACCCACAACTGTCACAATCGGAAATTACGGAGATAAAAAGGCTATTTTTGTATAAAAAGAGACATTTTCCTTCACAAAAGAGATTCCAGCCGCGATGAACG
>NZ_JACJON010000067.1:300000-403791 GCF_014695585.1 Microcoleus sp. FACHB-831
TAAGTGACTAGATAAAGAGGAGAAAAATTATGTGTAGCAGCTATAATTTTGCAAAATTTGGGGTTAGATCCTCAAAATATGGAACTTCAGGTGCGGATGAGCATAAAACGCTGAATTAGAAACTCTTATTCGCGGGTGCGGGTTTATATTGGCAAATGTGAAATGCTCTCCTTGAAATTTATGCTCTAGAGTGTTTGTCGCTACGGTTAATTAATTACTACCAAGGGTGGATTAAACTCCCCGTCCTGAAGAGCCAACCTTATAAGCGTCTAGAGTCTTAGTTTTATCTAAATCGAGCCTAGCTGTTTCAAAGCTTAACCCTTGAGTTGACTTCAATCCAGGGGGATGATTTTCATGGACGCTAAAGGAGAATAATATGCCCTCAGAACAAACGCTACAGCCACCACAAAAACAAGATCATCAACCCGGTATTGAATCGGAGATGACGCCAGAACCCAAGTTTGACGATTCTAAATATAAGGGTAGTGGCAAGTTGCTGGATAAGGTGGCGTTAATTACTGGCGGCGATAGTGGAATTGGTCGTGCAGTTGCTCTGTTTTATGCTAAAGAAGGGGCAGATGTTGCTATTGTTTATTTAAACGAACATGATGATGCCCAAAAAACTAAAACGTTGGTTGAACAACAAGGGCGTAAGTGTATCACTATAGCTGGCGATATTGGGGACGAGAAGTTTTGCCAGCAGGTGGTGCAGCAGACAGTTGATGAGTTGGGTAAATTGGATATTCTCATCAATAATGCTGCCGAACAGCATCCTCAAGAAAGCCTCGAAGATATTACTGCCGAACAGCTAGAACGCACTTTCCGCACTAACATTTTTTCGATGTTTTATCTGACGAAGGCGGCGCTAAAGCATCTGAAAGAAGGCAGCGCGATTATTAATACGACTTCGGTAACGGCTTACAAAGGCAATCAGCAGCTTATAGATTATTCATCTACTAAAGGTGCAATTGTGGCCTTTACGCGATCGCTCTCCCAATCTCTAGCTGAAAAGGGCATTCGTGTAAATGGCGTCGCACCAGGCCCAATTTGGACGCCGCTGATTCCGGCAACTTTTCCAGAGGATAAAGTAGCCAACTTCGGCCAACAAGTGCCGTTCAAGCGAGCTGGACAGCCGGAAGAAATTGCGCCTAGCTATGTGTTTTTAGGCTCAGATGACTCTTCTTATATGTCCGGTCAGATTCTACATCCCAACGGCGGCGAAGTCGTCAATGCCTGATATAGGCTGAGTTGAAAACTCACGCCCAGCGCTCGTTTGCCGAAAATAAATTTTTGGGCAGACGAGCCGCCAAAATAATAAAGTTGCCGTTTAAATTTAACTTGGCGGCAACATTTTTCCAAATTTAATAACATCGCCTAGAAACTAACAATTCTCTGTCTAAAACTAAGGACATAACAATGAGTACAGCAAATAAAAAAAATCAAATCAAAAAGCTTGTTAGCATCGCCGGAGTTGCTAGCGCTAGTATTTTACTGAGTTTGCCCGCATTAGCGCTAATTAACCCTAGCGTATTCAATCAAAGCCCGAAGAACGGCGATCGCGCTAATGGCTCTGCTGGCAGACAAATATTAGCTCAGAGTACTGGTGGCGCAGCAGGCGGCGGTACTGGAAGTGGAACTACTGGCGGTAGCACAGGCAGTGCTGGAAGTGGAACTACTGGCGGTAGCACAGGCAGTACTGGAAGTGGAACTACTGGCGGTAGCACAGGCAGTACTGGAAGTGGAACTACTGGCGGTAGCACAGGCGGTACTGGAAGTGGAATTACTGGCGGTAGCACAGGCGGTACCGGAACTGGAACTACTGGTGGTACAACAGGCGGTGCTGGTGGATTCAATAATGGCGGCGCCGGAACTGGAACGGCAATCCCATCAACTGGAACAACTACGCCTGGAACTGGAACTACTGGTGGTACAACAGGCGGTGCTGGTGGATTCAATAATGGCGGCGCCGGAACTGGAACGGCAATTCCATCAACTGGAACAACTACGCCTGGAACTGGAACTACTGGCGGAACAACAGGCGGTGCTGGTGGATTCAATAATGGCGGCGCCGGAACTGGAACTACTGGCGGAACAACAGGCGGCGCTGGTGGATTCAATAATGGCGGCGCGGGAACTGGTACGTTGAACCCTGGAGGAACTGGAACGGCAATTCCGTCAACTGGAACTACTGCTCCATCAACTGGAACAACCACACCTGGAACTGGAACTACTGCTCCATCAACTGGAACAACCACACCTGGAACTGGAACTACTGGTGGCACCACAGGTGGCGGCGATGGGGGATTCAATAATCGTGGCGGGACAGGCGGCGGTCCTGCGGGATTGAATTATGGTGGAGCGACTAGAGGCGGCGCTCCGGGAACTGGGACGAATGGTGGCACAACAGGCGGCGCTGCCGGAACTGGGACGAATGGTGGCACAACAGGCGGTGCTGCCGGAACTGGGACATTGAATAATGGTGCATTCACGCCTAGAGGCTCGACAACTGTAGATAATGGTAATGGTGGCGCAGCAGGCGGCGCGGGAACTGGAACTACTAATGGTGGCGATCGCACTCGAACCAATGGTGGTGCAGCAGGCGGCGCGGGAACTGGAACTATCAATGGTGGCGATCGCACTCGAACCAATGGTGGTGCAGCAGGCGGCGCGGGAACTGGAACTACCAATGGTGGCGATCGCACTCGAACCAATGGTGGTGCAGCAGGTGGCGCGGGAACTGGAACTATCAATGGTGGCGATCGCACTCGAACCAATGGTGGTGCAGCAGGCGGCGCGGGAACTGGGACTACCAATGGTGCAGCTACCCCAAGAACTAGCCAATCGAATGCTCAGCAGAACCCTTTTACTCGTTACATGACGCTTGGTTACGCTGCAACCCTGCAAAAAGACTACCAAACTGCTTTGATTAACTTTAGAAGAGCGCTCAGCGAACGTCCTAACAACGCTTATGCTGTAAAAGCAATTCGCAACGTACAAAACTATCTTCAACGCCTTCGTTAGTAATAGCAAGTTGCACTCAAAGCGGCGATAGAATTTTGCACCCCATTCAAGTTAGCTTGAATGGGGTTAATTTATAAATATTTTGTCTATTGCTGTTTTGCTAAAAGAAAGGTGCAATTAGTTAAAAATTGCTCCATCTGGCATGATTGCTGCGCTCAGGTTTGCGCCTTTAAGGTTAGCCTGATAAAGGTTTTTGACTCCAGTTAGGTTAGCGCCGTTGAGGTTAACCCCACTCAGGTTAGTTCCAGCCATGTTGGCAAAACTTAGGTTAGCACCTCTCAAGTTAGCACCGCTCAGATTGACTTCGCTCAAGTCTGCCCAGCTTAAATCAGCTTTACTCAAATCTGCCCCACTTAAATTGGATTTGTGCAGATTTACCTTATGAAGGTAGGCTTGACTCAAGTCCATCCCTGCAAGTGAAGTATGAGGTGCTATCAAATAAGCACCAGCCTCGATGGGGTCAAAGTCTTCGGGAAACTTAGTGTATTCGTTATAAAGAACCCTTTGCAAGTTAGCATCGTGCAAGTTCGTCTCAGTCAGGTCTGCTTGATATAAGTGTGTGTGGTTCAGGTTGGCTAGACTCAAGTTGGCTCCGCTCAAGTTGGCTCCACGCAGGTCGGCTAGACTCAAGTTAGCTCCGCTCAAGTCGGCTCCGATCAAGTCGGTGCCCATCAATTCGGCTAAGCTCAAGTTGGCGACTCTCAAATCAGCTCCAATCAGGTCGGCCAAACTTAGGTTGGCTACCCTCATGTCGGCGGCGATTAGGTCGGCTCCACTCAAGTCTGCTCTACGCAAGTCGGCTCTAACCAGCTCTGCACCTCGCAGGTTGGCTCCTCCCAAAGCAGCTCGGCTGAGAGTGGCACGGCTCAAAGTAGCGTTTTCGAGGTTGGCATGAGTTAGATCGGCAGCAGTTAGATTTGCTCCGCTCAGGTTGACGCCACTCAAGTCGGCTAGACAAAAATCTCTTTCTCCAGCTGCATATTTTTGCAACAGTTCATCAGGGTTCATATTAGAGATTTTATAGGGTGCATCCCATGAGGCGATCGCGCTACAAAAACGTTAGCGTTGATAGCCTGGAAAATAGCCCGCTCTATGGCAGGCTAACTGATGTGACGATAGCCCCAAATATTAGCTTTGGGGTAGAAATGGGAGATGCACCCGATTTCACTTACCTGAATGGCCGTAGTTCTTTAACAAGAGATTAAATAATTTGGCTTTTTTTGTCAATAGACAATTTGCCACTAGCTATTTAGTTAGGACGCGGTATAAATCCCTATTAGGGATAGAAATAGTTAAGAAAACAGAACTGCGATACATACCGAGATGGTATTTTCGCGCCAGCGTGCAATAGTTGGAGCTGTATTTACACAACCGTATGGGTGGCGCGATCGCATCCATTAAGAGCTGGCAACTCGCTAATAAAAAGACACGCACCACTTAAAGTGGTGCGTGTCTAATTCAAGCTACTTTCAAAAATCCACAGGCTACAGCTTAAACCTACTTGCTGTTACTTGGTAGAAGCTGCCATTTCTTCCTGAACTTTGCTCTTAGCTGCTTTAAACTCGGTAGCCATTTGCTCTTTTTGCTCGTCGGTGCAATTCTTGTCGATTGCGGCGAACATAGTGCTTTCTTCTTGACGGATGTGATCGCCAACGGCTTCCATCAGTTGCTTAACTTTGTGTCGGAACTCATCGGCTGATTCGGGGTTGATAGCCTTGATTTCATCCAACATCCGCTTCATTTCGCTTTGCTCGTCGTAAAGCTCTTGAGTATTGTCATCACCGTAGAAAGAACGGACGCGGGGATAGACAATTTGCTCTTCAGCTATAGCATGAGCAGTTAAATCTTTGTAAAGCTGACCGAAATACTCTTGGAGCTTCTGAGGATCTTTAGTAGCGCCAATTTCGGTGAATATTGTATTGGTCTTATTGTGGTCTAGTCTGATAAGGGTTTGGATGTTCATATCATCCTTATCAGTGTTTTGGGTAACAACGCTACCCATCACGCCTGAGAAGGCAGCGATCGCATCTTGAACCCGTCCCCACAGTCCTTGATCCGGTTCTTTTCCAGTCAGTTCGGTGACGCCCAAAACCTCAATAATGCCTTTCAATTGCTCTTGATGAGCGCGGTTTTCAAAGTTTATTGTGTTTAAAGGCCCAATCGCGACTTCAATATCAGCACCGACTTTCTGAGCGCACTTGTGAACTAAAAGCCCCGCCATTACTTGCTTGTGCTTCAGTAGTTCGTGTTGAGATACTTTTTGATACAGAGAAAGCTCATGTCCTTGCATCAATTGTTGAGCTTGCTCGATCATCTTCTTACTGGTTTCGCGGGGTTCTCCCTTGACACCATACTGAACAATTACAGTCTCTAGAATGCCCAGATTTTTCCGGTCGTCTTCGAGCATATCGTGTATGCGCTTGCGAATAGCTTCATCTGAAATTGCAGAAACAAATTGTTCTTCATTAGAAATTAGCAGTTGTTGAAGTTCTTTCATGTCTGCCAATTCCATTGCGATCGCAATGCGCTTTGTATCGTCCAGTGTTGCTACCATTCGTTTTTTCCTTTTAAATTATTATTAAGTGAAATCTTTCCTAATCATGGCGCAGACCCTTGAGCAATTCATCTTTCTTCCGAATGAGCAAAAAAAATATTTCTTATAACTTATAAGGTGTAAAAATTTTTAACTCCTAGTTACTCAGCTCTATATATAGGGCAAATTGTGATATTTCAGAGGTTCAGATACCCGACTTTTCTAAGATGCGGAGTATCTCGCCTTCAAAACCTCACTCTATTCCTTCTTATTAATACCCTTTAATAAAAAGACACTAGGCAATTTTATAAATATTGCCTAGCGCTAAATCACCTAATCGGGATTACTAATTGAGTTGTTTATATCTAGGAGTTACTTTTTTAAGTACTCCTAGATTTTATTAAGACCGAGCAGGCTAATTAATTACTTGCTAGCAGCTGCAAACTTGTCTTGTACTTGGCTCTTAGCTGATTTGAACTGGGTAGCCAGTTGCTTTTGTTGTTCGTGGCTGAAGTTGTCGCGGATTTTGGGGAACATCTCGTTTTCTTCTTGACCAACGTGATGCCGAACTGCCGCCATCAACTTCTCAACTTGTCCTTTGAAATCCTCTGAAGCGGGGTTGAGAGACTTAATTGTCTCCAGCATCTGCTTCATTTCAGCTTGCTCTTGATACAAGTCTTGGGTTTCGTCGTAGTAAGGACGTACTGCGGGGTAAACTACTTGCTCTTCAGCTTCGGAGTGGGCGGTCAGATCTTTATATAGTTGACCGTAAAACTCTTGGATCTTATGAGCATCATTGCTGCCTAAAATTTGCACAAACAGCGTGTCAGTCTTGGTGTGATCCATGCGGATGATTTGCTCGATGGTCATCTCGTCATCTGTACGAGTAACCACGCTACCTGCGACGCCTGTCACTGCTGCAACAGCATCTTGAACTCGTGCCCACAGACCTTGATCGGGATCTTTTCCAGTTAGTTCGCGAACGCCTAGAATTTCTAGAATTCCTTTTAGTTGCTCTTGGTGGGCGCGGTTCTCGAAGTTAACCGTATTTAGTGGAGTGATGGCAGCTTCAATGTCAGCGCCGACAACTTGGGCAGCTTTGTGGATTAAGATACCGCCCATCGCTGCTTTATGCTTTAGCAACTCATGCTGAGATACTTTTTCAAAAATTGTCAGTTCAGAACCTTTCATTAGTTTCTGAACTTCTTCAATCATTTTTACAGTTGTTTCCTTCGGCTCGCCTTTAACACCGTATTGGACAATTACGGTATCGAGAACGCCGAGGTTTTTCCGGTCGTCATCGAGCATATCTTGTATGCGCTTGCGAATATCTTCATCCGCAATTGCAGATACAAATTGCTCTTCGTTGGCAATCAATAGATTTTGCAGCGCTTTGATATCTGCCAATTTAGTGGCGATCGCAATACGCTTTGTATCATCAATTGTCGTAACCATTCTGTGATCTCCTCTGTGTGTTCTCGAACTCTCAATATATTTTGAGAATCACATACAAATTAGCTAGAGCCATCCGTCTTTTGACTGATCCACATCATTTATAACCTGTGGCTTGCTTTGACACTAATTCAATCTGTGCAACGCACAAAATTTTGTTTGCCTTTAGTTTTTTTTGTGAGAAAGTTAATGGTAAATATATATTTTGTCATCTATCAAAAATTTGATTCTAAAAAAAATATGCCCTATCCTAAGTCATATTCCTTTGGAAATAGACAGCTAAAAAAATAAATGAGCGAACCGTGAAAGCATCCAATTATCTGCTTGAAGATAGATAAGCTTACATGATTTTTTCCACCGTCAGACAGATAAATTTATTAAATTCGATCGCATAAAGTAACACTTTACAAGCACACACTCGGAGATTGCCTTAGTGACTCAAGAACAGGCAGGGCTGGCGCAACAAGCGCTGAACAAAGTAGCAGAGATGGGACTAGCCAGCCAAGTAGATGCTGTCGATAAAGTAGATATAGATGTCCGCACAGATCCGCTCAAGCTGGCGCAGGGAGAAGTAGACTCAGTGGCGATCGCTGGCGACGGTCTGACTATCCTCCAAGACTTGCGATTAGAGCAATTAGATCTGGAAACGGGTAACGTTAGCATCGACCTATTGAGCGCTGTTTTTGGAAAAGTTGAACTAACCCAACCCACAGATGCAAAGGTGCGCGTGGTGTTAATTCAAGCAGATCTGAACCACGCTCTTAACTCTAAGCTTGCCCGCAATTGGGTGCGAAACCAAAACTTTCAAGTGTTGGGTAAAACTTATAGTATTGAGCTAAAGCAGGTAGAATGCGACTTACCCGGTGACGGCGAAATATTGTTTACCGCTGGGTTGCTGTTACGCGCGGAGGATAAGAGTTATCCAATTGTTGCCTCAGTTGTACTGTGGATGGGCGACAACGGAGATACTGTGTGCCTGCGACAGAGTAAGTTTGCTGAAGGCGAAGACTTGCCCATAGAAATTACAGCGGCTTTGTTGATGAGGGTCAGCACGCTGCTGAAACAGCGCTACATTAAACAGAAAGATTTCTCCCTGAATATTGAGCAAATAGCTGTGGAAGCAGGAAGAATTGTCGTGCAAGTTAAAGCCCGCGTGGAGCGCGTTCCTGTAGAATAACGATTGAAATAGTTGGGATTATCTCGTTAAGAATATGTGCGCTGTGCCTTTAGATACAATTGCCTTCCTTCCACCATCAGGCAGATACAATTTTTAATACAGATGGCCTAGATTGACTCAATAAGAGAACCGTAGGAGATGACAGAGTGACGACCGATAATCTAGGGCAGCAGGCACTGAACAAAGCGGCAGAAATAGGGCTATCTAGCCAACTCGATGAAGTAGATAAATTAGAGGTAGATGTCCAAACCGATCCGTTTAAGTTGGTTCAGGGACAGGTAGATAAAGTAACAGTTGAAGGCGAAGGTCTGGTGATGCAAAAAGACCTCCGCATGGATGAACTGGAGATGCAAATGAATAACATCGCCATCAATCCACTCAGCGCCGCTTTTGGAAAAATTGAACTTACTAAACCAACAGATGCCAGCGTTCGTGCTGTTTTAATTCAAGAAGATATTAACCGCGCTTTTAATTCTGAATTTGTTGGCACGATGCTAAAAGATCAGAAACTTCACGTTAACGGTCAACTCATGACCGTTGATACGCAGCAAGTGGATTTTAAACTGCCGGGTGATGGCAAGGTAGCTTTAAGCGCTAATGTGCTTTTGCGCGAAACTGGCGAAACAAAGTTGGTGTCTTTTACTGCTATGCCTAGCGCTAGCGCGGATGGGCAGAGCATTTCTCTCAAGCAAGTCCAGTACGCAGAGGGCGAGGAGATATCGCCCGAACTTACGGAAGCGCTGCTAAATAAAGCTAGCGAAATTTTAAACCTTCGTAACTTTGATTTGGAGGGAATGACGCTGCGAATACAGAAGCTAGATGTTGAGGCAGGCAAAATTACGCTTTTTGCTGATGCCTATGTTGAGAAAATCCCCGCAGCTTAACATCTTAGTTTTGCGAACAGGGAGCGATCGCCTCCTGTTTGCAAGGTGTTAAAACCACTGCGAGAAGGTGCTTTTAGTACTAAAAATCATAGAAACAACAAGAGTAATATGACACAGACACCAACTCCGAGTATCCCGCCGCTTATTGAGAGTGATGAGAGAGAGTTTCTCGACAGCGGCGTACCCAGTACAGTCGCGATCGCCAAGCATCCCTTACATCCCCTCATTGTTACTTTCCCCATTGCTTTTCTGACGGGGGCACCAGCAGCCGATATAGCCTACTGGTTTACAAAAGATCCCTTCTGGGGACGCGCTGCTTTCTGGCTATTACTCGCTGGGTTGATAAGCGGTGTCGTAGCAGCCCTCACAGGTATGGCAGACTTCCTAAAAATTGAACGTGTCAGAAAGCGCACTGCTGGTTGGGCGCACATGGTACTCAACGTTGCATCTCTGGGGCTAACAATTGTCAACGTGTTTCTGCGATGGGGTAACACCGAGGGGGCAATATTACCCACAGGGTTGACTATTTCAGTTATTGTGGCGGCGCTTCTCGGTCTTTCTGGTTGGTACGGAGCGGAACTGGTCTACAGGCATAAAGTTGCTGTGATTGGCAACGGCAACCCGAATGAACCATCCTAACTGAAGCCCGTAGAAGGTGGGGTTGAGGAATCGCGATTATCGGGTAAGTCGTCGGTCAGCAAAAACTACTTTGTTCTTTGCCTTTTTAGTGCCTGTTTGGGGGATAATCTCTCTCAGACAGGCTTTGCTGTTTTTGCTGTTTTAAGATACGTGCGGGGTGCATAAAAACGCTGGTCTACCAACAAAACCCAGCGGCGATCGCAGGTAAAAAGTTGATGCTTACAAATGTAACCCTTCGCAGACATACAATCCTCTCGCTTCTGATCGTTGTCCCGGTTGGCTTGCTATCAAAAAAATATATCGGCCCTGCTCACGAATGGGTCAATGATTATCTCGGGGATGTTTTATACGAAATTTTTTGGTGTTTGTTCATATTTTTATTAATTCCTACTCGCAAATCACTACGTCAAATTCCTGTGTGGGTATTTGGCGTCACCTGTGCAATTGAATTCCTACAACTTTGGAATCAACCAGCTTTAAATTCATTTCGCTCCACTCTGCTTGGCAAATTACTGCTGGGAAGTTCTTTCGACTGGCTGGATTTCCCTCATTATGTATTGGGCAGTATTTTAGGTTGGTTGTGGTTGCGACAAATTGCTAGGTTTCATGAATCTCATCCCAAACCTCGACAATAGCTAGGGACGAGGCAGAGAAATTACTCTTTGAGACTTATAGTAGTTTTGCCGCCAATAACGCTTGCGGCCTAAGTGCAGTCCCTGTGAATTATTTAGTTTGGGTCGCCAGCTTTTCAGCTTTCTTTTTTCCTCTTTTATATACAGGCTGATAGTTATTAGCTGCTCGGCTATTATTATGAGTTTCTCGCTTGCAGCTATTAGCTTATCGCTTATTGTTATCAGCTTATCTACTTTGGTAACTATTTTATTGTTGGTAACAAATAGCTGCTCGCTTGAGGCTATAAGAGCGTGGCTTCTGACTATCACCTCATCTGACTTTGCCGCTAATTCTTTATTCTTCGCACATAGCGCCTTGCTTGCAACTATTAATTCTTGGCTTCTAGCTATCAGCTCAGCTGATTTTTCTGCTATTTGTTCGTTCATATTATAATTTTGCTTAGCGAATGACGCCAAACGCTTTGGGTTTGGCGTCATTCGCTAAGCAGAGCAAGATTTGCTGCTTTCTGTCGCCGCCCTTCGTTTTTAGCCAGGTTTGCAGTTCAGCTTTGGGGAGTTGATACCTATGGTTTGGGTTGGTTTGAGCCTAAACAAGAGCTTACATTTGCCCTTATAAGGACGAACGATCGCCGTAGAATCTTAGCCTATTTATTCACTCAAGCCAGTAACAGCCTTTTAGTCGGCTAACTGGATTTTTTGTTTAAAGGCTCACACCTTACTTTAGTTACAATCTAATCGCTATTATTTGACGCAACTTCTATCCTAAGAGCGAGGTTGAAATTAAGGTTGTCTGTCACTTTATATACCAAATCGCCTAATCATAGCAGAGGTTGGAGGAGGCATCAAATCTGGCGATCGCTCTTTAGGGCTAATAGCCCAAGTCGTATGAAAAAACAAGTAAAAGTAAAACCAAATTCCAGACAACAAAAAATAGAAGAAGAAACCGATGGTAGCCTGACAGTACATCTAAAATCGCCGCCAGTCGATGGCAAGGCAAATGACGAGTTAATTCAAATATTAGCCAAAAAATTTGACGTGCCAAAATCAAGCATCAGAATTAAATCTGGTTTATCATCAAAAAATAAGTTAATTGAAATAGATACAGATTCAGAGGATTAGTAAGATAGTTAAATTACCCAGCCAGTCTTCGTTATAAAATAGAAAAGTTACGAAATTTTCCCACTTAGCTTATAAAGTAAAACTAACATGACACAACACGTTTTATTAGTCGATGATGAAGAAGCCTTGCGTACCAGCCTGAGCTACGCTTTAGTGAAAGAAGGCTATGAAGTCACCACTGCTGCTGATGGGCTGACAGCACTAAAATTGTTTCACAAACAAGTCCCGGACGTTGTTATTTTAGACTTAATGCTACCTGTAATAGATGGCATGGAGTTTTGTTGGCGCATCCGAGCATTTTCTGACATACCTATCTTGATGCTGACAGCCAAAGACCAAGACATTGATAAAGTATGGGGGCTAGAAGCGGGTGCAGATGATTATGTCACTAAACCATTTAATACGAGAGAACTTCTAGCGCGGCTCAAGGCATTGCTGCGCCGTCGCGGTGCGAGTAAAACAATCGACAAATAGATTAAAGATTGATGGCGGCATCTAATTGTGCTGTCATCATGCACTTTAGCTGGCAGCTTTACAAGCAAGAAGTATAAAGAAAAAGCGACAGCTAAGAATAGTGGATTGAAAAAATATAGATTCTCTTCTTTTCTCTAACTAAACTTATTAGCTAGGTGACTATTTTCCCGTTTTTTAATGAGAAAATAGAAGCCGAGCTAATCGCGCTAAACACTACATAAAAAATCCAATGGGTTTGTTACCAATTCCCATCCGCTTGAATTCGATTTACCGCAAACTGTTAGTTACCTACCTGGCACTCACAGCGCTAGGCACATCCTTAATGGCCAGCTACATCCTCTGGTCTTTCTATGGATATTTTATGAGGACTAGGCAGGCTGAATTAACTACCTGGACTAATGCTCTAGCCGAAAGCGTAGCTGATGCCTTAGAGGAAAAAGATCTCAAGCGGGTGGAAGTAATAGTTAAACGTTACGGCGCACCCGAAGCAATAACGCTGCGCGTTTTCGCACCAGATGGTCGCCTGCTGTCCACTTCCGCCCCCAACTTAGATCGGCAGGTAACTGACTGGTTGGCTGTTGCTGGGATGAAAGAAGCGCTTCAAAATAACTCAGCGAAAGGAATGGCGAAAGGTATTCTGTCAAACGATGACAGGTTATACGCAGCACAACCTATCGTCCGCAATGGTCAGATGCTGGGCGTAGTGCGGATGTCGATAACGCTCGAACAGTTTCAGCGCCAGTTTCGCATAGTCATTTTCACGGTTCTAGGGACGCTGATACTGACGCTAGTGCTGTGCGCCCTCATTAGCGAACAACTTGCCCGCAATATTGCTCGTCCGATACAGGCTATGTGCAACTTCGCCATCCAGTTAGGCGGCGGTCATTTAGGCGAGAAGCTGAATATCCGGAAAAGTGATGATGAGCTAGGCCAATTAGCAATTGAGTTGAACCGCATGAGCGAACGGCTGGCTTCGCTTGATAAGGAGCGGCGGGCTTTCCTTGCTAGCGTATCTCACGAGTTACGCACGCCTGTAAGCAACGTACTGGTAACGCTGGAGGCGCTCGAAAGCGGAGCGGATGAGGAACCGGAGTTGCGGGGGCGCTTTATGAAGACTGCACAGGACGAAACAAAGCGCTTGTCGGGGCTAATTAAGGATCTGCTGGATCTCGGAAGGCTAGAAGCGGGGGTAACTTCGCTGGAACAGCAGCCTGTAAAGTTGCGAGATTTAATAGATCGCGCTGTACGAGCAATGGAGTTGCGGATGCGAGCTAGCGGTATCTCTATCAGGGTGGAGGTTGCTGATCTTCAGCTACAAGGCGATCCAGAGCGGCTCATACAAGCTTTTTTAAATATACTGGACAACGCTATTAAGCATTCGATGCCTGATTCTCAGGTGTTTATTTCTGGAAAGGTAGAAGGTACGCAGATTGCGGTGCAAATTATAGATCGGGGAACAGGAATTAGCGAGGGCGATCTGCCGCGAATTTTTGAACAGTTTTATACAGCAGATCCGTCGCGCAAAGGCAGTGGAACTGGCTTAGGTTTGGCGATCGCGCGGCGAATTGTCGAAGCCCATAGGGGAACTATTACTGCTAGTAGTTCTGTTGGTAAGGGAGCAACTTTCACTATTCGTCTTCCTCTCAACCCATCCCCTGAAAAACGCAGTAATTAACCTAAATAGGTAAGTTCCATTAAACGTAGGGTGGGCAATTCCCACCTGAAAAAAATTATAGTATTTTTAAATAAAAATTGTGTTATTAAGCTCTGGTGGTGTAGATGCAGGGATAATGGAGCGATCGCGCCTTATATCCACCCTAAAATTATTTTAGGCTCTAGCTTTAGAAATGCTGAGCTTAATAACGTAGTCTGATTGTTTCGTCTCTGAAGGTGCGATTGGGTAAGGCTGCACGTCTATCAATTTGAGGCTGTACTTATCCCCGATTGTTTTAACTGCTAACTCTGGCGCACCAGGTTTAATTGCCAAAACTACTTCACCCAGATTCTGACCTTTTTCGACAACATTAAGCACAACTGCTGTTTGTCCTGCGGTAATACACATTACATTAGCCGGACATCTAGAATCTTCAGATACTTTAAGAAAGCTGATTTTCAGATTTTCCCGCGATACGATTCCTTTCTGACCAACTTTTAGGGTAAATTCTTTATTCAAGGTAGTAGGAATTGAGTTGCGTTGTTCTTGATTTTTGATTTTGCGATTTTGTGCTACTAGCTGTTCAGTTTTTATAGGTTTAACTTGCAGTTTTAACGAACGAGCAAAAGTCGCTTGTTGCAAGCTCAAACCACTTGCACAAATAAAGCCGAAACAAGACAATCCAAGATAGACATATTTTAATTTCATAATAAACTTACTCCGTGTTTTGCCTACAAAAGTTGCTGCCAAATTGATGACTGCCACGACTCAAAACTCTACACTTTCTATAGCGTAGAGTCGGAGTCAGAGCGTTATATTATTACGACAGTCGCTTGGTGTAGGTTGTTCCAAGCAGGAAGGTTTTAAAGTTATGCAAAGTTGAAATGCTTGAACTAAGTTAGTTTGAATGCGATCGCGCCTTGGTCGAAAATCCGGTTATCGGTGCCAATTCCGCTAATTATCATTTTGTCTGCATACACCTCCACCGCTGCAAAACTCAGCTTTTCTGCTGAATACGCCGTCCACTCAGAAGTACCTACTGGTCGAGTTCCCGCACCCGCACCACAAATTAAATAAGTAGTGCCGTTTATATGTTTGCTGCGCTCATAATGGTGGTCGTGACCGTTGATCCACAACTGAACTCCATACTTTTTGAAAAGTGGGGTCAACGTGTCAATAAAAGGTTGATTCAACCCATACGCGCCTGATGAATAAATCTGGTGATGACCAAATACAACTTTCCAAGGCGCTTTACTGCTGCTGAGTTCTTTTTCTAACCAAGGTAGTTGAGTCTTCCAGTCAGCATTGTGATTGGTGTCGAGGGCAAAAAATTGCACCGAGTTGCGACGAAATGTGTAGTAGCGCCGCCCGTTCATGTTGAAGCCAGGATAACGAACTTGCAAATCTCCGTTAGCAGTCCGGATGTCGTGGTTTCCCAAACAAGCTTGAAATTTAACTTTCTTTTTTAGCAAAGCTTGATAAGGGCGCTCAAATACTTCGCCCAGTTTCTCTATCTCGCCATTGGTATAAATGTTGTCACCACCCAGAATAACTAGGTCGTAGGGATTTTGTCGGTGATAGGCTGTCATAGCATTAGCTACGGCATACTGAGATCTCGTACCCGTTCCGGTGTCGGCGACGGCGACAAAGCGTAGCAAGGGAGATTTCCCTGGAGTTCTGGCTACTGGCGTAAAACCTGGGCTGATGTCTTTACTCTGAGCTATTTGAGTGTGAAGTATTTTTGCTAAAACAGCTAAACCGAAACCGCTGAGACTACCTAAAGTTATGAATTGACGGCGTTTGAGGTTCATGGAGTACTTGAGGAAAAGTGCAACAAGTTAATTAAAAGCAATGGAACAACAATAGCAAAGTGCTAGATTTAAGGCTGTGAGGGCAGCGATCGCCGATTTTAGCGCTTTTGCACCCCCTGCCTTGGAGGAGAATATAAATGTCAGACGAAGAACCAAAGCAGCAAGAGCCAGTCAACCCTACACCCCCTTTAGCAAGTGGGGGACAAGAGAGTGGTCAGCCGCAACCAGTCAACCCTATACCCCCTTTAGCCAGTGGGGGACAAGAGAGTGGTCAGCCGCAACCAGTCAATCCAACGATACGCCAGCAGATTCCACCAACCCCACCCTTACCAAAGGGGGGGGCATCGGGGACGACTATTAATAAAGTAACGACGACGCTACAGCAAACTTGGGTTAAAGTTCAACCTGTGGTGAAGGCGCAAACTATTAAAGCTTTGCGCGGTACGATTGGGTTGCTAGAAGTGACTGTCGAGAAGCTGGAGGCTTCGCCGCCACCAATCTCTACAATAGAGTCGTCAGCCACTACAGGAGCGATCGCGCCTGCGGACGCACTACCAACGCAACCCGCAGTGTCAACTACACCTGCGCCATCTTTATCGCAGAGGTTTAGTGCTTTTTGGGCGCGTCTTCAAATTTGGTGGAAATTTGCTTTAGAGAAAATTCGCTCTATTTTGCCAGGATCTGTTAATCAAAAGCTGTCTGATACTGCTTTGAGTGGAGCGATCGCAGGTGTTCTCCTGCTCGTACTTTGGACAACCTCTGCCCTTGTACCCGATAAACCTACCCAAGTGGCTCAGGTTCCTCCTCCACAAATCGACACCCCTGAAGTTGCTCCCCCAGATGCCAGCACTCCTGAAGTTGCTCCCCCAGATGCCAGCACTCCTGAAGTTACTCTCCCAGACACCCAAACTCCGGAAGTTACTCCCTCACCCATCGATACACCCAAGGTTCCTCCCACAGGTATCGATACCCCACCTGAATTAACAGCGCCCGAACAGCCGGAACCTGTAAAAATTGGTCCGCCCGTAACTACAGATCTCACGCCGGAGCAAAATCTAATTGCGGCAATTCAAAATCAAGTTTCTGAAATAACCAGTGAATATGCAGAGGGACTGATTCAAGCAATTCAAGCTAACTTCCAAGGTAGCCTTCTGAGCGTTAAGGTAAACAACGCTTGGTATAACCTCAGCCTGGCACAGCAGGATAGTTTAGCTTCGGAAATGCTGCAAAGATCTCAAGAACTAGACTTCAGCAAGCTAGAAATAACTGATTCCCAAGGCACGCTCTTAGCCCGCAGCCCTGTCGTGGGAAGCAACATGATTATCTTGAAGCGAAGCTTGCTTGCAGCTAGTTAAGTGCTTGTTTTTCAGAGTTCGTGGTTTGTTAGTTATTTTAAGAGGCTATGAACCACGAACTGACAAATAATTTCTGCGAACAGATTGCCCTTTACTGTAGCGATGATGATTCTATTTTGCTCCAAGGCTGAACTCTTTCGCTCCGCAGTGCTGACGTAATCAATAAGCCTTGCAGCACTCCTACTACAGCTACTGCCGATGCAATTGCCGCTACTTTTTTAATTTTCCGCGATCTTATTATCATAATCAACCCTCATTTGCTGGCTTTGAGGCCAAACTTGAGTAACTTTGTCGATAGCTACTTTTAAATCAAAGATAGCTAGGGTTTTTGTACTCAGGCATCTACCGCAAGTTGTACTTACGTGGTTTTACTTAATTTAACATACGGAGTTTTGATGCTGGCAAGGGTATCTGAGAAATTACTTATTTTCCTTTATAAAAAATTAAAAAGTGCTAAAAATTCTGAGGTTCGGTATTAGGAAAAACAGCTCGATAAGCTTTCACGTTATGGTCAATACCAGTAATTGCCGTACCTACTACAACGGCATAGGCTCCTAGTTCCAAAGCGGATTTTGCCATTTGGGGTGAGGCAATGCCACCTTCACAAATGGCTGGAACGTTTAGCTGTTCTACCATCTGGGTGAGGAGGTCAAAACCGGGGGGAGATAGATGTTGAGTTTGGGGGGTGTAGCCGTAGAGTGTAGTGCCCACGATATCTGCACCTGCGGCGGTAGCAGCGATCGCCGCCTCAATAGTATCCACATCCGCCATCACGGGTTTGCCTAATTCATCGTGAATCCGTGCTATCAGAATTTCTACCGATTCACCGTCAGGGCGATTTCTCAGGGTTGCGTCGATGGCGATGATATCTGCACCGGATCTCGCGATCGCTTCTGCGTGTTTAAACTGAGGTGTAATATATACCTCATATCCTGGGATCTGTTGCTTCCAAAGACCGATAATCGGGGCGTTAACCCGCGATCGCACCGCACTTACATGAGCCGGGGTATCTATACGCAACCCAACAGCACCTTGATTAACAGCAGCACAGGCGATCGCGGCAATTACCCCAGGCTCGTGCAACGGCGAGGATTCAGGTGCTTGACACGAGACAATCAAACCTTTTGGTAACTGGTAATTGGTCATTTAGTTTGTAGAGATGCCGATTTATCGCGTCTTGAGCGGACCAGGAGACTCTCCGCCTCCGGTTTTGGGTTTAATTTAAGGATATGCGCCATCACCCATTACGCATTAGCAATTGTATTTTATGCAATAACTGCTCTGGTTGCACGGGTTTAGCCAGATAATCATCTACACCCGCAGCCAGGAAGCTTTGTTGGTCTTGTAACATCTCTAGCGCCGTTAAAACTAGAACCTTAATATGTTGAGTCGGGGGGGAATTACGCAGAGAATAACTAATTTCCAACCCGTCGATACCTGGTAATTGCCTATCAACAATTACTGCAATCGGCATTAACAGTTCAATTTGCCTAACAGCAGCGTAACCATCCATCAGCCATACTACTTGGTATTCAGCCGCCGTGAGAATATCGCAAATGAAAGTAGCAACTTCCTCCTGTTCTTCCACCAAGACGATGCTACCGTGTGGATAGCCAGTCGTCCGTTGTTGGTCGTCGCTAGAATTTTTTCGTGCTAAAGCAGGCTGGCCGGGCAACCAAACTGTGAAAGTAGAACCATCACCAACAGTAGATTCTACTTCAATGCGGCCTCCATGAAGTTCTACCAGTTGTTTAGTTAAAGCCAAACCCAAACCAGTACCTTCGTAGGTGCGTTGGATTAAAGGCTCCAACTGCTGAAATTTTTGAAATATGAGCGATCGCTGATGTTCAGGGATGCCAATTCCCGTATCTTCCACTTGAAAAACTGCGGTACCATTTTCTCGCCAAACTCTGAGCAGAACCTGCCCGCCATCGGGGGTAAATTTGATAGCATTACTCAACAAATTCATAAGAATTTGTCTAGCACGGTTTTGGTCTGCTAAAAAGCGATCTCCAACACTGTCTAGTTTTAGATCTAATTCCAGTTTGACTGCCTTGAGTCTAGCGCTTTCTGCTAGTGTTTGTATGCTCTGTCGCGCTAGTTTACCAAGGGAAAATTCGCTGATATTTAAAATAGCTTTTCCCGCTTCTACTTCAGACAAATCGAGAATATCGTTGATTAGCCCTAGCAAGTGTTGCCCGCTATTGTGGATAGTTTGCAAATAATTTTGCTGTTTTTGGGCGGATAAAACATAACCTGTCGGTAGCTGACCGAGATAGGAGCGCAAGAGAGTAGCAGACAACCCAATAATAGAAGTCAAAGGAGTCCGCAACTCATGGCTCATAGTAGCTAAGAATTCACTCTTGGCTTGGCTGGCTGCTTCTGCGGCTAAAAGGGCATCGTGGAGAGCTTGCGTGCGCTCTATTACTCGCTGTTCTAAATTTTGTTTTTGCTGTTGCAATTCGGCATAAACAAGGCTCTGATCGATGGCGATCGCTAAATGTTCGGCAATATGTTTTAGAAAGTTTTTTTCACCCTCCGACCACTGGCGCGTCTCGAAGCACTGATGAGCAATTAACAGTCCCCACAGTTCTTCTTGCACCACAATTGGAGCTACTAATTTTGCTTTTACTTGTGTTTGCCGCATTAACTCTAATAAGCAGTTGGGAAATTCATAAGCAGTTTCAATATCTTCTATTGCTAAGGTGAAACCTTTGCGATATTTTTCTGTATAAGAAGGCGTATCCCGGAAGCAGGTTACTCCCTCATTTAAATGCAGCACAGAGAGTACAGCATCATCCGCTCTCGCTTCGTAGGTAATGCGACCGTAGCCTTCTATTTTAGAGGTAGATTTTTTTATTTGGGAGGGTAATGAAGTTGCAGGCAATGTTTCTAAACTTTCACCGTCTGTTTCCTGGACGGGCATTAGCAAATCATAATTTTTTACAGCATTTTGGCCTAAATTTACCTTGTCATTTGCCGAGCGATCGCCCGAATCTTTGGCATCTATAAATTGATAAATAACTAATCTATCTACTTGCAGGAAATGCCGTACCTGCTCGACCGCTGTTTCCAAAATCATAGGTAATTGTAAACTTTGGCGAATTTGAACAATCACTTGATTCAATAGTCGCTCTTGTTCAACTTGTTGGCGCAACGCATCTTCCACAGGTTGGCAAACTGAAACGTGAGGATATATCGGCGCGGCTGTTGAATCTGAGTTGTCATCCAAAGAAATAATTTCTAGCAATGAAAGCGTAAACTCACTCTGGAGCAAAGCATCGTTGACTTGGATAGTTTGACAAATGGTATCTAAAAATAAGCGCGTGTCGGAATTGCTATCGAGTTGAGTAGCAAGGTTGCTGAGGAAGGATGCGATCGCATCTTTACTGAAGCTAATCCCCACCTCAATTTTATATTTTGGATTTTGGATTTTTAACGCATCATTACCTTCACTTCCTGTCTGTCCCAGCAGCAGAACGCTAAACCTCTCTGACACCAAAAGCGTAAACTTTTCTCTAGTAGGCTCACCTGAAGGTATCTCCCCCAAAGTTAGGATATCTTCTGTCAGAACCACAGTTCCTGCTCCAAGCCTATGCGCCATCTGCTGTAACAGCTCGCGCAGTAGCTCAAAAGCTTTATTAGGCAAATTCCGACGTAATATGGAAGCTTGAAAACTAGACATTTCCCACGTCTGTTGATAGCAAATCTGCGCTAGGCGGGCAAAATTACCTCACCTCTGTTCAACCATGCTTGTAAATTTTCTCTATTTTCGCACCCTCTGATAAAAACCTGGGAACATTAAGCCTTACAGTATAATTCGGCACGAGCGCGCCTGTCGCGACACCTATCAGCTTTTTGTTTGAATATCGCCAATGAGGGTAAGCCGCTCTTGGAAGATTGATTCTACTTAGTTTAATGTTGGTATTCAGCCTACGCTTCTAGGAGAACATAATGCATCGTTTGGCAGCAACCCCAGGAGGGTGGAATCCTCAATCAGAAGGCGTCATTTTTATTGAACAGACCCCTGCTCCCATAATACTTCTCACGGCTGCCGATACCGACATTCAAACTCTGGCGGCGGCAATTTCTACATTACCCCACTCAGTTCCCGCGAATTCCCCTCTTTCTCCCCGCAATGGGGAGAACACAAAAAAGAAAATTGTTAACGGTGAAGACTTAGAAATAGATAATTTTCCCTTAGTAAGAGTTGTTAATTTATTGCAATTGCAGCAACAACTCAGTATAGATACTTATGCTGAAGACGTTTTGGAGTCGGCACGAGTAATTATTGTAAGGCTGCTGGGAGGACGTTCTTATTGGTCTTACGGCTTAGAAGTAGTGCGAGAAACCGCTGCTAGAACCAACGCTGCACTAATTGTATTACCTGGGGACGATCGTCCAGAGCCAGAGTTAATTAGCCACTCGAATGTCTCTCTATCAGCAGCTAATCAACTGTGGCGCTATTTTACAGAAGGTGGTGTAGAAAATTTTGTCAACGCTCTCAAATTTGTCGCCAATCTTTGGCTGGAAAAAGATTACAATCCAGCACCGCCTCAACAAGTACCTCGCGTCGGCCTTTATCCTTGTAAGCGGGGAAGGAAACAGGAGAATAATCAATACAAAATCGGGTTGCTTTTCTATCGCGCTCATTACTTAGCTGGAAACACAGCGCCAATTGATGCTTTATGTCAATCTTTAGCCGAGCGAAATCTAGAACCCGTCCCCGTTTTTGTTTCTTCGCTGCGCGATGTTGAGGTACAAGCAGAGTTATTGCAATACTTCCAACCGAAAGATTCAGAACCAATACAACTTTTAATTAATACAACAAGTTTTTCTATTGCTAACCCAATTTTTGGCTTTGGTATTGCTAATGAAAAAGTAGAATTTAATGATTCAAAATTTAACGCTTTGCCCCCTCTTATCAAGAGTAATGAAAACTTAAAATTGGATGTTCCCACATTGCAGGTAATCCTCAGCGGCGGGACTTTAGAACAGTGGGAATCGGGGTTTCAAGGACTATCGCCGCGAGATATGGCAATGAATGTGGCTCTACCGGAGGTAGATGGGAGAATTATTACTAGAGCTGTTTCTTTTAAGGCGATACAGGCTAGAAATTCGCAGCTAGAAACAGATGTGGTAGTTTATGAACCAGCAAGCGATCGCATTTCTTTTGTTGCTGACTTAGCTGCAAACTGGGTGCGACTGCGCCAAACTCCTCCATCGCAGCGGCGAATTGCACTAATTTTAGCTAATTATCCCACCCGCGACGGGCGTCTCGCTAATGGGGTTGGGTTGGATACTCCTGCTAGTTGTGTAGAAATTCTCAATGCTTTGCAAGAAGCTGGGTATCAATTAGAAAATATCCCAGCAACGGGAGAGGAGTTGATTGCACGTTTAACTTCTGGGGTGACGAACGATCCTGAAGGGCAAGAATTACGCACCATCCGAAATTTTGTTTCTCAAGAAGAGTATCAGCAATATTTTGCTACGTTACCCGATGAAGTACAGAAAAAAATATGCGATCGCTGGGGAATTTTTTTGGAAACGAACCCGCCCCGCGCCGAGAAAACTGAGAAAGATGGTAGATATTTTGCTATTTCTGGAATTCAATTAGGTAATGTTTTTGTGGGGATTCAGCCAGCGAGAGGTTATGATATTGACCCTAGTTTAAATTATCATGCTCCAGATTTAGAGCCTCCCCATAATTATCTTGCTTTCTACTATTGGGTGCGGCAAAAATTTGGCTCTGATGCCATAGTTCATGTGGGCAAACACGGTAATTTAGAATGGTTGCCGGGAAAAAGTGTGGCTCTCTCAAGTAATTGTTATCCTGAAGTGACTTTAGGCGCACTTCCTCATTTTTATCCTTTTATTGTCAACGATCCTGGTGAAGGTTCGCAAGCAAAACGCCGCGCTCAGGCTGTAATTATAGATCACTTAACGCCGCCGATGACAAGGGCTGAATTATATGGCCCTTTGCAACAATTGGAAGGTTTAATTGATGAATATTATGAAGCTCAAAGTTTAGATCCGTCGCGGTTGTCTGCGATAAGCGATCGCATTGCTCAGCTAGTTCTACAAGAAAATCTCCACCAAGATCTTGGCGTGGATTTAGAGGATGGGGAAGATATTGAATCCACAAAATTTTTAATCCAAAACCCAGAATCTAAAATTAAAAGTTTTCTCGCCGTTGCTGATGGCTATTTGTGCGAATTGAAGGAAGCTCAAATTAGAGATGGGTTGCATATTTTTGGTCAATGTCCGCAAGGGAGACAGTTAAGGGATTTGATAGTAGCGATCGCGCGTCATCCCGGTAACGGTAGGCTGGGTTTAACAAGAGCGATCGCTCAAGATTGCGGTTGGGACTTTGACCCTCTTACGACTGATTTTGGATTGCCGATTTCAGGTTTTAGATTGGGGAATATTGATGATAATACCCAGTTTTCGATAATTGAAGATCAACCTGATAATCCAAAATCCAAAATCCAAAATCTAAAATCAATTGGTGATGGCGTTGAACTATTAGAACAACAAGCAGCTAACTTAGTTGAACAGCTCATCCACAATCCAGAATTCACAATTCAAAATCCAAAATCCAAAATCGCTTGTGAGTTGAATTGGATACGCGATCGCCTCCTTCCTTCTCTCCTACAAACTAACCAAGAAATTACTAACTTGTTGTTAGGATTAGACGGTCGTTTTGTACCTCCCGGTGCATCTGGCGCACCCACGCGAGGACGCCCGGAAGTTCTGCCTACTGGTCGCAATTTTTACTCTGTTGATATCCGCGCCATCCCTACGGAGACGGCTTGGCTCGTAGGACGTAAAGCGGCAGACGCTTTAATTGAACGCTACGTTCAAGATAATGGCGAGTATCCCAAAACACTTGCTATTTCAGTATGGGGCACGAGTACTATGCGAACTGGCGGCGATGATTTAGCCCAGTCGTTGTGGTTGCTGGGAGTGCAGCCAGTATGGGATGGACTATCGCGGCGGGTGGTAGATTTTGAAATATTGCCAGTTTCAGTTTTAGGGCGTCCCCGCGTGGATGTTACGCTGCGGATTTCTGGCTTTTTCCGCGATGCTTTTGCTAATTTAATCGATTTATTTGATAAGGCTGTGGCGGCTGTGGCGGCTTTGGATGAATCGGAAGAAGAAAACCCCTTAGCTGCACGAGTAAAAAAAGAAACTGAATATTGGCAAGGAGTTGGAGTTAGTAAGGAAGAGGCAAAGATGCGATCGCGTTATCGCATTTTTGGCTCTAAACCAGGTGCTTACGGTGCTGGATTGCAAGGCTTAATTGAAGCCCAAAACTGGACGGATGACGAAGATTTAGCCCGTGCTTACATCAACTGGAGCAGTTATGCTTACACCAGTGCTGAAACTAATGGAAGGGAGCCATCTTCCTCTCCTTTAGCAGGTGGACTAGGGGGGGTTGCAGCACCGGAAGCTTTTGAGCAACGCCTGCGCCAGATGCAAATAGTTTTGCACAATCAAGATAACCGCGAACACGACTTATTAGATTCTGATGATTACTATCAATTTCAAGGTGGTTTAACAGCAGCGGTGCGGGGGCTAACAGGCAAAAATCCTCATACTTATTTTGGCGATAATTCTATTCCTCAAAATCCAAAAGTGCGGCAATTGAAAGAGGAAATTGCGCGGGTGTATCGTTCGCGAGTGGTAAATCCTAAATGGATTGCTGGAGTTATGCGTCATGGTTATAAAGGCGCGTTTGAAATGGCGGCGACGGTGGATTATTTATTCGCCTACGATGCAACAGCTAACTGCGTAGAAGATTTCATGTATGCAGGAGTAGCAGAAGCCTATTTATTCGCTCCAGACGTACAGGAGTTTATTCAACAGAAAAATCCTTGGGCGTTGCGAGATATGGCAGAAAGATTGTTAGAAGCAAATCAGCGGGGATTGTGGCAAGGAGTTGATGAAGAGATGGTGGAGAAATTGAGAGCGATCGCCCATCAAGCCGAAGCCGTTATTGAGGGATTTTCTTAGTTTATGGCGCAGGTGAAGGCGAGCTGTATTAGGTATTAATACTTAATTGCCACGTCTGATAAGTTTAACCCCCATAAGTATTTGTACTGGAAAAGCTCGATTTTTTAGTTGTAGTGTATGCAAATCAAAGATTGATATACTCAGCGCCAATTGCGCTAGAGACGATATCTGATGGTTCCATAACCATAGTCTTACCCTTTACCAGTTCCAGTTTTAGTAGTCCAAGTTTTTCCAACGTCGGAGGTTGTGAGAGACAGCTCTAAGGGTGGGCGATCGCTTGGATGAACGAGGAACCTGTTGCACCCAGCTAGTCAATGCCAAAGCGCAATGTGTGCGATTCCTGACAAGAATGGGTTTAGATTAGTTGCATAATATAAACTCGTTGTTTTGCTGGATGAAAAATAAATGGGTCGTGCTACCAAAGTTGTGCTGGCATATTCTGGCGGAGTCGATACTTCCGTCTGCATCCCCTACCTGAAAAACGAGTGGGGAGTTGAAGAAGTTATCACCCTAGCGGCAGATTTAGGTCAGGGAGATGAACTGGAGCCAATTAAGGAAAAAGCACTGAAATCGGGTGCTAGCGAATCGCTCGTGATCGACGTGATCGAACGATTCGTCAAAGACTATGGGTTCCCAGCGATTCAGGCGAACGCTTTGTACGAAAATCGCTATCCTCTGGCGACTGCTCTGGCTCGT
Organism: Microcoleus sp. FACHB-831; assembly: GCF_014695585.1. Taxonomy (NCBI): domain Bacteria; kingdom Bacillati; phylum Cyanobacteriota; class Cyanophyceae; order Oscillatoriales; family Microcoleaceae; genus Microcoleus; species Microcoleus sp. FACHB-831. The sequence continues at coordinate 325,464 of NZ_JACJON010000067.1, forward strand.
CCGCTGATTGCAAAAATATTGGTAGAAGCTGCGGAGAAATACGGTGCTGATGCGATCGCTCACGGTTGCACTGGCAAGGGTAACGATCAGGTACGCTTTGATGTATCGATTGGCGCACTCAACCCAAATCTCAAAATCCTCGCACCAGCCAGAGAATGGGGCATGAGCCGCGAGGAAACGATCGCTTACGGTGAGAAATACGGAATTCCCTCACCTGTGAAAAAGTCTTCTCCGTATAGCCTAGACCGCAATTTGCTAGGGTTGGCGATTGAGGCTGGCCCTCTAGAAGATCCTTACACAGAACCGCCCGAAGAAATCTTCGTACTGACCAAGGCGATCGCCGATACGCCCAACGAGCCAGAATATATTGATATTGGCTTTGAAAAAGGCCTCCCCACCAGCCTCAACGGTCAGGCGCACGACGGTGTTGCTCTGATTACCAAACTCAACGAGCTAGCTGGAAATCATGGCGTCGGACGCATTGACATGATAGAAAACCGCCTCGTGGGTATCAAATCGCGGGAAGTCTACGAATCTCCGGCAATGGTGGTATTAGTCCACGCTCACCGCGACCTCGAAAGCCTTACGCTAACAGCAGATGTCACCCGCTACAAGCGCGGCATTGAAGAAACTTACAGCCAGTTAGTTTATAACGGTCTGTGGTACAGTCCGCTAAAAGGCGCTCTCGATGCCTTCATCCAGCAAACACAAGAGCGGGTAACGGGAACTGTAAGGGTTAAACTCTTTAAGGGCAATGCCACTATTGTGGGGCGCAAGTCTGACAACTCTCTCTACAGCTATGACTTAGCCACCTACGGTGCAGAAGACCAGTTCGATCACAGAGCTGCTGAAGGCTTTATCTACGTTTGGGGATTGCCCACAAGGGTTTGGTCGCAGAAAGCTAAAGGTTAAGCATTCTCGTTCCCAGGCTCCAGCCTGGGAATGCTGACAGGAGGCTCTGCCTCCGATCTCCATAACGGGAGGCCGAGCCTCCCCTACTTCGTTCCCAGGCAGAGCCGGGGAACGAGGGGATTACAACTATTCGCCGATTTCCCGCTTGGCTTCGCGAGATTCTAGCCAAATAGGGACTGCAATCCAAGCGAATACAAGAATTAGAGCGACTATCCCAAATTTAGTTACCCAACTCACCAATTGGTCTAAGGGTACGATTCGCCCTGCAAAAAATGATAATGTCACCATTACGGATGCCCACGCCGCTGCCCCAGCCAAGTTATAAGCCATAAATTTGAGGAAGGGCATTTCTGCAATCCCGGCTAAAGGGCTGGCAAATATTCGCAGCAGGGCTAGAAAGCGACCGAGGAATACGGCTTTTCCGGCATTTTCGCTAAACTGAGCTTTCAACTTCAAGAGTCTTTCTTCGCGGACGCGGAAGACTTTCCCTATAGTCAGTAGCAAGGGCCAGCCGCCTTTTCTGCCAATCCAATAGCCGCAAATACCGCCGAGAACTGCACCAGCGATCGCGCTTAGTAGCACGAACCAGTAATTCAGTTCCTTACTGCCTGCCAGAAATCCTCCGGCTATGGTAATGGTTTCACCAGGTAGGGGAAGGCCAAGATTTTCTAGCAAAATCCCTAAAAAAACTGCCCAGTAACCATAATGGTGGGCAATTTCCTGGATCTTCTCCAGCGATACAAATTCTAAAGACATTTATCTGAGTCTTTACAGAGTTTTACACTTCTATGATAGTGGCTCTATTGCTCTAAGAGTTAGAAATGCAGGCGGCTGAGGTTGGACTAGGCATTGCTCTGGAAGTGCAAACCTTCGAGCGAGTAGGAAGGCATAGCTTACCAATGGCACTACTGCCATTGCTGACATTCTATTTCCAAAGCGACTTTGAATTTCTCATATTCGGCAGATAAAAGCCACAGAATCTCTGGAGCATCTGGTATGACGCCAAGGCATCCCATTGATTCTAGTTGCTGACACACTTGCGATAAAGTCCTTGCACCAAGGGCAGCGCTGCTTGACTTGAGTTTTTGCGCCTTCTCTTTGAGCGCTACGGCATCGCCTTTGGCAACAGCAACAGCGATCGCCCGTAGCAGTTGGGGAGCTTCTTGGAAATAAATGCCACTTACCTTACGCAGAAATTTTGAAGCGTTTTCGCCTAATGCATACTTCCAATTTTGTAAAACCTGAGTGTTGATGGCTTCTCCAGCTTCTGTGGCTGAGTATAAATTCTTGGTAGTAGCTTGCATCCTGGTCTTAGCTCCCATCTGAATTTAAAGATTGTATGAAGCTTTCCTCTATATTTTCAAGGTACTTTGAAGAAGTTTATAAAAACCACCGAAATTTTACGGAACATCACCTTCAGTAAATTGCCCTAGACGCCAAAGGCAACGAGAGGGGGAAAGCATAGATTTCAATTGGCCTCTACACCTGCGCCCCTCGGTTTACCAGCACGCGCCAACACGCCAAAACACCATTTTCAGGTAGGAACTAGCTCGCCAGGGCGTAGTTTCGCCCATTTGCCAGTTTCCCTCTTGAAACTCAGGCAACCTACAACATCCCATTCCATCTCAACATAGTCTTGATGCGGTCGGATGTTGACGTTAATAGAAGGTTCAGTAGCTTCAAAATCTGGTGTTTCAGTCAGGTGCGGCACTTCATGCTGAGTTTCTACGGCGTGATAGGTGGTGCAGCGATCTACATAGTGGCAGTTTACGCAAATACACATATGACAAACTCCACAGGCTTTTCTGTTACTCTAGCTCAGGCAACGCGGTTGTTGATTTACTGTTAGGTTGATTTTTATTGCAATTGCGTCCATTGTGCCTAAATTGGTGGTTTGGCGTGTTTGCGAACAAAGGCTGCGTTAGTCGCTGACATACAAAATTTTATACACGCCTTAGCTAGATAATTATTGCGATAGCGTCAGCGAAGCGAAGCCCTTGGCGTTAGCGCAGATCGCTATGCCAGCAAATATGTTTAATTTAGTCCTGCTCTACTAAGCGTAGGTATTCCAGATGCACTTAAACACAGAATCCTCGGCTTTATCTCCCGAAAATTGGCCTTTTAGTCTAGAATTGCTTCCCCAACCTGCTTATTTAGTCGGGGGCGCGGTGCGCGATGCTTTGCTGGAGCGCCGCCGCGAGTATCTGGATTTAGATTTTGTCATCCCTACTGATGCGGTAAATACTGCTCGGAAAATTGCCGCTCATTACAATGCTGGATTTGTGTTGCTTGATGCGGATCGTCAAATTGCCAGAGTTGTGTTTAAGCACGCTACAGCTGATTTTGCTCAAGCCGAGGGCGGGAGCCTGGAAGCAGATTTGTACAGGCGGGACTATAGGATGAATGCGATCGCTTACAATCCCCGCACTGGTGAAATTATCGACCCCCTTGAAGGTTATGCCGATTTACAACAAGGCATTATTAGGATGGTTTCCGCTAAAAATCTACAAGACGACCCTTTAAGATTGCTGCGGGGTTATCGCCAAGCTGCCCAACTAAATTTTAATATCGAGCCAGAAACTCGCTCCGCGATTAGTAAATTAGCACCGTTGCTATCTCAAATAGCAGCAGAGCGAGTGCGTGTAGAATTTAGCTATCTTTTGGGCATTCCGTTGGGGACTGTGTGGATAACTGCTGCTTTTTGGGATGGGTTACTACCAGTTTGGTTTCCTAATGTCACCCCAGAAAGTTTAGAGAAAATGGCAGCCGTTGACAGTTGGGCTGTGGCGCTGGCCGAAAGTTGGCCTGAGTTAAAAGCTGAGCTTTCTGCGGATATTCGCGGCACTATTAAAACAACTTTGTGGAGCGTTGCTAAACTTGCTACTTTGCTACCAGCATCACCCGAAGTAGCAGAAGAACAACTGTTCCGTTTAAAGTACAGTCGTGTTGAAATCCGGGCTGTTACTACTGTAATTAAATGTTTGCCGACTTTAATAAGCGGTGGAAATCCATCTGAGATGCCGTTGAGAGAACAATATTTTTTCTTTCGCGGGGCTGAAACAAATTTTTTGGCGATCGCTCTCTTGGCTGTAACATCTGGCGTGGAAGTTGATAGTATTGCTGGCCTAATTAATCGCTATCTTAATCCAGATGACCAAGTTGCCCATCCCACTCCACTTATTACGGGCAACGAGTTGATGGAAGCCCTAAAAATACCATCTGGACAGCTAGTGGGTCAAATTTTGGGCGAGATCCAAGCTTCACGCGCCGAGGGCAAAATCTCCACTCCAGCAGAAGCTTTGGAATTTGCTTCCCAGCTACTTGACACCAAGTAATCTATATACTACATTAGTAATACAAACAGGTTTTCAAGTAGGAGTTAGCGTTTTTTGTGGCGGGTAGCTCAATTGGTTAGAGCGCCATCCTTGCCTTGACGGGCCGATATGTCGAGGGTTATCAATAGAATTAAAAATCCTTGACATACTTCCGGAGGCTGCGGGTTCGAGTCCCGTTCCGCTACACCAAATAACTTTAGATTTTAGATTGAAGCTAAAATCTAAAATCCAAAATCGCAAATTTCATGTGGCGGGTAGCTCAGTTGGTAGAGTTCCAAACATCCTTAATTCATAACTTGTCCGAAAGGGCCGACGATTTGAGGGTTATCGACTATTAATCGAGGGGTCGCGGGTTCGAGTCCCGCCCCGCTACACCAAACAATTTTAGATTTTAGATTTTAGATTGTGGCTAAAATCCAAAATCTTCAATTCCTAATACAAAATATCATGTGGTGGGTAGCCAAGCGGTAAGGCAGCGGACTGGTTCGCCAGTCATTCCTCGATCGACTCTTGCCTTAAGGGCCGAAAGATTGAGGGTTATCTTTGGGTGACGCGATCGCAGGTTCAAATCCTGCCCCACTACACCAATTAATTTTAGATTTTAGATTGGGGCTAAAATCCACGATCGCAAATTTCATGTGGCGGGTAGCTCAGTTGGTAGAGCGCCAAAAACATCCTTAATTCACACCTTGTCCGAAATGGCCGAAGAGTTGAGGGTTATCGACTCAAAATCGGGTAGTCGCAGGTTCAAGTCCTGCTCCGCCACTTTTTATTATTGCCCCAATGGGGCCGGGAGAGTGACAAATGAACTATAAATTCTTCACTCAAAAGAAGACTGGAACACCACAAACTCAGCCGATTCCTGGACGCGAATCAGAGATGATTCAGGGACGTTCGGGCGGGTTTATGTTCGATGCTGGTAGCTGGAATATGGTGCGGCGCGGCCTCTTGATTGGTACGGCAAAAAGCACATATTATGCTGGCAAGCGGGAATTAACTGAGGATTTTGTAGAAGTTTTAAAGGGAGCGATCGCAGAAAATCCCAGCCGAGTTGCAGAAGAAATTATCTACGCTAGCGACGGACGCGCCATCAACAACAGCGCCCCCATTTTTGCCCTCGTTTTGCTATCAATGGGAGAAACACCCGAAGCAAAAAAGGCATTTCAAGAAATCTTCCCCGCTGTCGTCCGTACTGGAAGCCACTTCTACGAATGGCTGAACTACACCAAATCCATGCGCGGATTTGGTAAAGTTATTCGCGAAGTTGGTAAAACTTGGCTATCGCGTGAAGATATCCAAGGTTTAGCTTACCAACTGTTGAAATATCAGCAGCGTCAAGGCTTCTCGCACCGCGATGCATTGCGACTCTTCCACGTCAAACCAGATACAGAAGAGCGCAGACAACTGTTTGAATGGGTTGTCAAAGGTTGGGAAGAATTGCCAGCCGAAATACCCTCACCAGCGTTAGCTCAAATTTGGTGGTACGAGTGGTTGAAGCGCAATCCCGAACAAACCCATCAAGCCATTTCCCAAGGTCATCTTACCCACGAAATGGCCGCACCTGTTGGCAAAATGGACAAGCAAGCATGGCAGTTGTTGTTCAACGAAATGCCAATCGGTGCAATGCTTCGCCACTTGGGTTCGCTAACTGAAATTGGAGTATTGCGGACAGATGAACCAGCAAATATAGACCGCGTTGAAGCTATTCTCAACGACAAAGAACGTCTGCGAAAAGGCCGCATTCACCCAATTGACGTATTAAAAGCCCTCAAAACTTATAAGTCAGGGGGACGATTGGGACGAAGCCAGAAAAATTGGAATCCCGTAAGCCGAATTGGGGACATTTTGGAAAAGGCAGTTGAGTTGTCTTTTGATGTTGTAGAACCAACTGGCAAAGTCTTCATGCACGCCGTAGATATTTCTGGATCGATGTCTGGTGGTGTGGTGAATTCAGTTAATTTGAGTTGCTGCGAGATTGCTACAACAATGGCACTCGTAACAGCAAAAACCGAGAAAAATTACATGATTCGCGGCTTCTCTACCGAGTTCCGCGACTTGGATATAACTGCCAAGGATAGCTTTAGTTCGGCTGTTGCAAAAGCTAGCAACCAAAGCTTCGGAGGAACTGATGCTTCTGTTGCTTACAAATGGATGACTAAGAATAAGTTCAAGGCAGATGTAATCTGTTTTTGGACAGACTCAGAATCATGGGCGGGAAATAGTCATCCTAGTCAAGCGTTGGCTGAGTATCGCAAGAAAGTCAACAAAGACATCAAAGCTGTCTATGTCACTCTTGCGCCTTATCAACTCACGCTAGTAGATCCTAAAGATCCCCTTTCTTGGGATTTGGGTGGATTCGACCCAGGCGCACCGCGCCTCATCCAAATGTTAGCAACAGATGGGCTTTAACTAACATTTTGCACCATTATTTCGACACTGGAGAGGCAGCAGACCATTGAGCATCGTTCCCAGGTTCAGCCTGGGAATGAGAATTAGTGGGCTGCTGCCTCAATGTGCCAATGGTGTTAGATATGGGCTATAACAGAATTGTGGCGGGTGGCGAAAATGGAACAGACCCCTTGGTTCGCCCCTTGCCCTTACGGGCCGCAGATTTGAGGGTTATTTCAATCCCTGATAGGGATTGTTACATTGCCACCTTAGCCCCAATAATTTAACCCCTGATAGGTATTTAAGAATATCCTACCATATCCCCCGGCTTGGGAAGGCCAGCTATATCCAAATGAAAACCCCTATAACGCGAAGGACTCAGAATCCTTTGAGCGCAAGTCTGTGCAGGTTCAAATCCTGCCCCGCCGCACCTAAATTTTGACTATCAGCTAATAATTTTTATAGGCGATAAGTGGTTTTATTATCATGAATAGAAAAATGATATTTCCCCTAATATTTTTACTATTTCAAATACTTTATCTTTGCAAGAGCGTGCGGATTATATTGCTTTAACAGAAAGTATTGGCTACACAGATGCTCCTATAAATACAGGTAGTAAATTTGATATAAACTCAAATATTCGCAACACTACCCGCAGAATTATTGATAATCAAGGACGTACAGCCAATTTGCCGATTCATGTGGCATATTATGTCCCCAATACTATAGATAATTGGCGTGCAATCGGTTTTAACGAGCGCTTGTGTTTTTACGCTTCTTGTCGCCACTTTCTAGCCTTAGCAAGCAACTCGATAATTAAAGGTGCTTTGCTACTGATGTAACCTTCCCTATCCAGTTGAAAGGGTACAGCTAACTTTCGCTTCAATGCTTCATATTCCTTCGCCGCTTCTGGGTGCGTTCTGAGAAAGTCACGAAACAGAAGCTGATATTCCCAAACCTCATTTCCCAATTTCACAAAATGTAAATGGTGCGTGCGGGGCATCCCTTTGCGAAAAAAGCGCCGCCCTGGAACACCCGCCTCGCCTTCGTAAACATAGCCGAGTTTCTCTAGGGCTTTGATGTGCGTGTCGCTTGGTTGTAGTTGCTTCGCGCCCACCAAAATGTCGATAATGGGTTTGGCTGCAAGTCCTGGCACTGAGGTACTGCCAATGTGTTGGATGTCTAAGATGGCATCACCGAGGGCGTTGAGAATATGCGGCTTTTCTTGCTCAAATTGTATAGGCCAAAAATCGTCGTAATCAACGACTTGAATGATATCTTCCATACCACTAGCACACCATTTTAAACTATGCGATCGCTTCCCAAAAACTATCTCCCGATAAGGGCAAATGTTGCAGTTTACTGTTAATCTGAACGGCAGCAGCTAATCCAGAATTCATAGCACTTTCAATTAAATTTACCCCACACCAATCGCCACAACAAACTAGGGGTAATGTTGTCGCCGCATCTAGGCAATCCCGATCCAAAGGGCTACTAGGAAATGCATAACGCCAGCGGTGGATTTGCAACCAATCTGGAGAATCAAGCCAAGGAACTAGCAACTCCGCTGCACGAGATAACATTTCTTGTGCAACTGGATTTAAATCTTCGGAATCCAAGTAACGATTAGCAAATTCAGCGCTACTTTGCAAAACAAAAACAGGCGACTGTGAATCTAAGCGTTTGCTGCTATCTAAACCTATCCAACCTAAGTGAGAATCGTTAGTAAAAGTAATTGCTTTCCACCCTAAATTTTCCGTACTTTGCCCTGAATAACCAGCCATTACACTAAGGCTGGGATAAAATTCGACAGACCGCAGACTATCTAGAAATGCTGATGATAAACTAGCTTCCGCTAAAGGTTCTAGTAACATCAAAGCTTGAGGCGCTGGAATAGCTACCACTACCGCCGCTGCTGTTAATTCCTTGGATATTTCATCTGTGGAATCGAAAGTGAAATGCCAAGTATTTTTATCGGTAGGATTAATAGCCTGAACTCGTTGATTGAAGCGAATATCTAAATCTGTAGCGAGAAATTTAGCGATCGCACTCATCCCCATCGGTGCTACATATCTAGGATATTGCTTTCCCGGTTGCAACTGGCGATCGCTTCCCATCTCATAAACAGTATCCGTCCAAACTCGACATATCGACTTAGCACACAACACCTCAACCAGCTTTTGCACCAACTCGCCTTGAGGCTTAAGGTAGCACGCCCCATGATCCGCGAAGGTTCCGTGCAATCGCCTCGTAGCAACACGTCCACCAACTCCGCGAGACTTGTCAACAACGACAACACTATAGCCAGCTTGCTGCAACTGCTTGGCGCAAGTCAACCCAGCTATACCAGCACCAATCACCACTACATCAGACACAAGTAATATCCCTCTCTGTTCTAATTAGTAGAATAAGGGACAGAAGACCGCTGGGGTTTGGGAGGACTAAACATTGGACGAACTGAGATCGGCGCTAGAGTTAGCTACAGAAGAAGAGTTGCAGGGATTGACGGAAATTTTGTTCCGTCGCCAGTTTAACCCCCTCGATTACGTGCAGACACCTGAACCGATAGATGTCCAAAGCCTAGATCGCGAAGAATGGATGGATGCTATTGAGGAGAGATATCGCTTTTTGGCAGCAGATGGGTTAACGGTACTGCGGGGACGCACAAGCGAAGTAAGCTATCGGCAAACTTTGATTCAGGTGTGTCGTTACCTGAAAATTCCCTACTCCAGAAGGCTTTCGACGACGGATATAGAGGCTGAGATATTCCTCAACCTGATGGGTAGGGCGTGGAAGCAAATGCCCAACAAAGAGAAGAGAAGCTTGACGGCAAGAGTACAGCGATCGCTACAAGAATCGCAACTCGCCCACCCCTTGCCAGTGCATTTGCAGCACGATCCGATGGCTTTACTGGCAAAAGGTGGCAGCGCGATCGCTGTTAGTTCTATACTCAAGCCCATACTACTAAAGCAAATGGCTAGCCAGTTTGCCATTCATTTCGCTACCTACCAAGTTGCCAAAGATGCCGTCGTCGCTGGTGGCGCAGCAGTAGCAAACCAGTTTCAGCATTACCTCGCGCTTCAGACAGCGAAGCGGGGGATGGCGGTGAGTGCAGCGCGTTATGGTGCGGCGCGGAGTGTGTTGGCCTTGTTGGGGCCAGCGATGTGGGGATGGTTTTTTGCAGATTTAGGATGGAGAGCGATCGCTACCAACTACGGTCGCATCATCCCGATCATCTTCACCCTAGCTCAAATTCGCCTTACCCGTTCCGAGTGTTGGGAATTAGCATAAATACATTTGAGTGTTGATGCCATTGAATTTATTTCGGCTGCAAAAGCATTCTGACCCCAGTTTACAAGCGTCTTGGAATTACGCCCAACTGGGGTTTCTTATCTTCCCCTGGTTCCCCATACTAGGCGCGATTGGCATATTTCTAGGATTAGTTGGCAGTTGCAGGCGCAAGTACCGCACTATTATCCGCCGTCCCATCAACTGGGGAATAGCAATATTTACCCTTTGGCTAATTATTAGCGCCTGTTTTGCCTTTAACCCCTCTGAAGCTTTCTTGGGCTTGGCTAATTTCTTACCGTTTTTTATATTTTTTGCAGCTTATAACGCCCTAATTCAAACACCCGCACAATTAAGACAGCTAGCCTGGATTTTGGTGCTGCCTTCTGTACCGATAGTCATTCTTGGCATCGGTCAGCTATTTTTGGGTTGGGCTACCCCAGCGCTAATACAAAGTATCTTTGGTTGGGTGCTTGAACCAAAAGGAAATCCGGTTGGTAGGATGGCTTCTGTCTTCATGTACGCCAACATTTTGGCAGGCTATCTCTCAATAGTTTTTATTCTGGCGCTGGGATTGTGGATTGAAGAAAGCAAAAGGCGATCGCCTCAATCCCCCTTAACAAGGAAGGTTAAACGCGATCGCTTTCCCCTCACCCCCCGCATGGCCTTTTTAAGCGCTGCGGTTATTTTGAGCGGAATTGGGCTAATTTTTACCAATTCTCGCAATGCGTGGGGAATTGCTCTTATCGGCTGTCTTGCATTTGCTATTTATCTCGGTTGGCGCTGGCTTATAGGTGCAGTCGCCTTCGTTGCAGGTAGCATCCTCTGGTCGGCTTTTGGCCCCTCTCCCGTCCGCGAATGGCTGCGCGTCATAGTTCCACCTTTCTTTTGGGCGCGACTCACCGACCAGATGTATCCCGACCGACCGCAAGCCCTCGAACGGGTAACTCAGTGGCAGTTTGCTTGGTCGATGACGCAAGAACGCCCCTGGACGGGTTGGGGTTTAAGGAATTTTACACCGCTTTACCAGGCCAAAATGAACCTCTGGCTGGGTCATCCACACAGTTTGTTCCTGATGTTGAGCGCTGAAACTGGAATTCCAGGAACAATTTTATTTTGTGGATTAGTAGGCTGGATTTTTGCTCAAGGTATGTTGCTATTAGCAAACTTACCATTAGAGCGAAGTGAGGATAAATTAATCCTTTTCAGCTTTTTAGTTGCTTTTGGCGCTATTACACTATTTAATACCGCAGACGTGTCAATGTTTGATTTGCGGGTTAATACACTGGGGTGGTTGCTGTTAGCGGCAATTTGTGGAGTGGGATATAAAAAGCCTGACAAGCATTAACGTGGGCTTCGCTAATACCTTTTTATATTTTGTCAGCTTCGCCAGTAGGTAGTAGAGACGCTTTAGCGAAGCCCCCATTAGCGTCAGCGGTAGGAAGTGCAGCATAATTCCGCATCTCTACTTCCACCCCACAATTCTAAACTAAAATGGTATAAACACAGTTCTTTCATTCCATATCTAGCTTCTAGTTTCTCCTCTCCCTTTTCTCTTCCCTCTTCCCTTGGCGTCCCTGGCGTCCTTGGCGGTTCATTATTCTTAAAATCAAAATCCACAAGTCCGCTATCGTTTATTTTCCCCTTACAATAGGTGAAATTATATCAGCGGTGAATTGTTGTTCTACTATTTCTTTAGAACAGGTTGAGGCCAGGGCTATGTTAGTCAAGTACAAAAATTTTCTGATAATCACCGATATAGCTGAGAAATCTATCATAGTCCATCTCTGGGAAGGGACTCGTTACATAGGATGGGATATGGGTTTCAAAAGCCATGCAGATGCGATCGCTAGAGTGAAAAGCTTAATAGAAAGTGGCGATGACAACTGGAGGCTCGAACTCGTCCCCTTTTAACCAAACTCGCCCCAAAATAGCGATCGCTTGCTTTCAAAATTAACCTGGCATCTGTTGACGTAAGTCACTTGCGGCAATCCGCAATACTCGCCCCGAACTATCATTAACTTCGTGGGCAACTTCCAAATTCCCAGTTTGGTTGCTGTGCAGCAATGTATCAGCTTGTCGCAAATAAAAATAACCTCCTACCCAACCGCTGTTTACGTTCCACACTTGGATAGCCGCACCCGGTTGTAATATTCCCTCTGCTGAATTTGGCTTTTCCTTCTGCTTTTGCTCGTCGCGCTCTACAATCGCGTTAATCCGATTTCGTTCCTCGGCTGTCAGCAGCTTGTTCCAAACAATTTTAGGGCGATCGCCGCCATATGATTGTTTTAGCTCCTTGAGTTCTTCCAAAGTCTCCGCTGCCAAAAATCGACTTTTCAACTCCTGCAAAATTTTGTTTTCCCACAACTCATCTGTAGGATCGCATTTCTGTTCCGCCTCGATATCTTCGCTGTCGCACCCAGCCGCTGCAACATCGTCCTCGCCTTGTAGCTGAGTTTCGTGGGCTTTCTCTAGAGCGATCGCTCGCTGAGTCTCTAAGTCTAAAACCTGACTCGTCGTTTCAGGTTCAGCTATCATCTCTGACACTCGGCTACTATCTACTCTACGTTCCGCTTCGGTTTCGGCTATTTCTGCCTCCTCGCCTTGAAATTGCAGTTCCCACTCGCGGATTGGCTTAAACCGAAACGGCAACAATCCCTCCAAGGCTGTCATTGCCTTTCGCAATGTACTCCGGCTTATGCCCAAATGCTGCATAACCTCTGTTGGCTGGAAGCGGATGGCGTCGTTGCTAGAACTTGATTGGGTCTTGAAATACAGGTAAACCTTGAACGCTGTGTAATTCAGTTTTCTGCCCAACTCAAAAATTTCTTTTGCTGTAATGGCATAGTAAACCTGAGAAGGCTGCTGGAAAGTCCCATTTGCTGCTATCATAGTGATTGTATTTTACTTTTGTTTACAGAGATGGAAGGCTTGATTGAACCTTGGGCCTGTCCATCTTTTTTGTTGTTTGACTATGCATTATAACAGACGCGGTGACTATAAACTACTGCTAACGCGCTGAAGCTACCGCATATCACAATATAAATTTGTTTTTAGCACGGACACGATCGCAGAAATAAAGCTGAGTCAATATACTTAAAAAAAATACTTAAGCAGCGATCGCGAATTTAGAGTGCCCAAGCTTAGTTAAAATGATCGAAAAAGATTGATAACCTACCCAGAGTAGAACTGCGGTGGCTGAAAATAGGGCAAAACCAGAAAACTCGAATCGAGGGATGCCATACCAAACAACATTGGCCACCAGTTATTATGCTCTACTGGGGCTGCATCCTTCAGCATCGGTGGTGGAAATCCGGCGGGCTTACCGGGAATTAAGTAAGCGCTACCATCCCGATACGACTGAACTACCACAAGCTCAAGCTACGGCTAACTTCCAAAAACTCAACGAAGCCTACGCTACCCTCAGCAATCCAGAACGCCGAACTGCTTACGATCTCAAAATTGGCTATTCGCGCTTGAATATAATTCAGGCTCCGTCAAACTTGAATCACCCAGTTTCCCAGAAGCGACCAAGTTATTCCTCCAACGCTTACCTCGACCCAAATGACCGACCCCTTTCTGCGGGGGAAATATTTGCGCTGTTCATAATGGGATTAACATTGTTGGGTTGTTTACTGCTAGCGATCGCCATTGGGTTAACACGCCCAGAAGCAGCTTTTCAAGTTTCTGCACCTCAAGGCGTCAGCGTACACGAGCAGTTGACTCCTAATCTTCCTCTGAAGACACCAGACGCAACGGTGCGATCGCCAATCAACAATGAATAGTTATTAGCAATTCTGGTTCATCGCCATCAACACTAACAAATCACAATTAACAACTATTTATGACTCTCCCAACTGCTGATACCCCCCTATACAACCATCCCCTTCCTGATATTGAGCAATGGCTCCAAGCACTAGGATGTCAGCAAGACCGCAACGATCTTCACTGCTGGAACGTAGCACGCCCTTCCTGGAAGGCGGAGCTGTGTTTGGATGTAGAGGAACTAACCGTGCGCTATCTCCAAGCTGGAGAAGCAGGACGCGATATTTTGCGCTCTTTTAAATACTCCCTCAGCCGTCAGGATATTGAAGACGCAGTTTTTGCTGGCCCCTAGAAAAGGCAAAAGTAAAAAAGAAAGAGAAAGAAAAAGGAAAAGATCAAAAAGCAGAGTCTTGTTCTTTCTCTTTGTTTTTAGTTATTATTTTTGATTTTTGACTTTCCCAAAGCGGCGATCGCGCTTCTGGTAATCGCATAAGGCACGATGAAACTCCGCTCGGTCAAAATCTGGCCAGAGAGTTTCAGTAATATACATTTCCGAGTATGCCAATTGCCAAAGTAGGAAGTTGCTGATACGCATTTCCCCGCTGGTGCGAATTAGTAAATCTGGGTCGCCCACTGAGGCGGTGTAGAGGTGGCGTGAAAACAGAGCCTCATCAATGTCGTCCGGTTGCAGAAGACCTTGCTGCACTTGGAGGGCGATCGCGCGACAAGCTTGGACAATTTCCTGGCGTCCGCCATAATTCGTTGCGACGGTGAACCGGGTGCCTGGATTGCACTTTGTTTCGCTCATCGAACGTTCGATCTCTGCCTGGAGCGATCGCGGCAATGCCCCTAAGTTTCCCACAAACTGGATCTGTACATTCTCCTGCACCATCTCTTCGAGTTCTCGACGCAATACCCGCTCAAACAGCGTCATCAAAAAATCAACTTCTTCGAGCGGTCTTCCCCAATTTTCTGTAGAAAAAGCATAAGCAGTAAGGGCTGGTATTCCCCAATCTTTACAGCAGCGGAGCAGATCCTTCAGCGCATCTACGCCCCGCCGATGACCCATAATCCGGGGTAGCCCTTGGCGCTTTGCCCAACGCCCATTTCCATCCATAATTACCGCCACATGCTTGGGCAGTAGCTGTCGATCGAGGTCAGCAGGTAGATCTTGTAACAAACTTTGCTTTGCAGTCATTTCTTATCTTCAGGAAGACGGAGGACACGGCGTACCACTACCCGTACCTTAGACCCAATCTGGCGGCCCAAACTTAGGAGGCCGGGAGCAACTGCCTCGCGGTCTACGGCTGGGGAGAATCGCGCCTCTAGCAGTTCTTTAAGTTTACTGCTGGTCAATGGTCTATTTAGTATTCCCCTTTCCGCCATAGAAATAGAACCTGTCTCTTCAGATACAACCACGCACAGGCAATTTCCGACACGTTCCGTAATTCCCATTGCAGCCCGGTGGCGCGTACCTAGCTGCCGAGAAGCAGTGCGATCGCTCAGGGGCAAAATCACCCCAGCGGCTACAACGCGGGAGCCACTAATGTACACCGCCCCGTCGTGCAATAGCGTAGTTGTCTGAAAGATGGTTTGTAGCAGTTCTTTGGAAACCTCAGCATTCAACTTAACCCCCGGAACGGAAAAATCCCGATCGTCCATCGGTCCAGTTGTTTCCAAAATCAATAGAGCGCCGATGCGGTTTTGGGAAAGCTCTTTTACAGCATCCACAATTTCATCAATTACACTGTCTGGCTTGGGGAGCGTGCGACGGACGGGGCGAAACAACTGCACAACTTCTCCCCGCCCTAGTTGTTCTAGGAATCGTCGAAACTCGGACTGTAAGATGATTGCCATTGCCACAGCAGAGCCAATCACCAACTTATCCAAGACAAAATGCAACAGCGTCAGCTTTAGTTTGTTACTCGCCGCCGCTGCCAGCATTAGGATAATCAACCCCCGAACCATCCACAGGGTACGCCGCTCCCCAATGATGAGGAGTACAAGATAGGTGAGGGCCAGAACCAATCCCACATCGACGCTGTTAAGCAGCAAGGACTGAGTCCAGCTAGGGTCAGAACCAGGACCCAAAGGCATGGAACGTTTTTATTAATTAGCTAAATGGTTTTTGCTGTTCTCTGGCTTGATTTTAACCTTCCAGGCGTCATGAGAAATGGGGAATAGCAAATGGGGAATGGCGAACGGGGAACTCCGATCGCCCTCTGGGGATTAGAGGCAATGGCGAATAGGGAATTATAAACTCAAAACTCAACACTTTCTTCCCCAATCCTTTTCTTCCCAATGCCCAATTACCAATTACCCTTTTCCTAGATAAGCCTTTCTGGTAAACGATCTTGTCGAATTAAATCCTGATAAGTTTCCCGCTGCAAAATCAGGTTTGGTTCTCCATTGCTGACTAAAACAGCCGCAGGCCGGGGCAAGCGATTGTAATTAGAAGCCATGCTGTAATTGTAGGCTCCCGTTGCCATAACGACGAGGGTATCTCCCGGCTCTGTTTTAGGCAGAGTGGCATTTTTGATCAAAATGTCTCCTGACTCGCAGTGTTTACCAGCAATTGTGACGGTTTCGGTTAATGGAGCCGACATCCGATTGGCTACGACGGTGCGATAAACAGAGCCGTAGGTAATAGGACGGGGATTATCAGACATACCACCATCAATTGCTAGATAAGTCCGCATTTCTGGGATAACTTTTTGACTGCCGATAGTGTAGGCTGTGACACACGCAGTCCCAACGAGCGATCGCCCTGGTTCGCTCAATAACTTAGGTAGATCGATTTGTCTAGCTTGGCAAGCATTCGCTACACTTTCGCTTACTACTTTCACCCACTCATCAATGCTGGGGGGATCGTCCGATTCCGTGTAACGAATTCCTAAGCCGCCGCCTATATTTAACTCCGAACAGGTCAATCCATAAGTGGCTGCTTTAGCCAACCAATCTACCATTACTCCACCAAGATCTTGATGGGGTTGGCGTTCAAAAATTTGGGAGCCAATGTGAGCGTGCAGACCAATGCAATTAAGAAAAGTATGCTTGCTTAAATAGGCAAAAACTTCTTCAAGTTGGTTGGGATCGAAGCCAAACTTGCTGTCTAGGTGTCCGGTGCGGATGTATTCGTGAGTGTGACACTCGATGCCTGGAGTAACCCGCAGCATGATTCGGGTTGGTTTGTTAGAGTTGTCTTGGGTCATTTCTGCAAGAGTTTGCAACTCTAACCAGTTGTCAACAACGATGGTGCAGCCAGTCTCGACAGCCATCTGGAGTTCTTGGCGAGATTTATTATTGCCGTGAAAATAGATTTTATCTGGGCTGACGCCAGCATTAACAGCTGTGTAAAGTTCGCCGCCAGAAACGACATCTATTCCCAAGCCTTCTTGACGAGCGATCGCGCATACAGCTAGACAACTCCAAGCTTTTGAGGCATACAGCACCTGCGATTCACCGCTATAGTAGCGAGTAAAGGCATCCCGGTACTGACGACAAGCCGCCCGCAGCGTTTCTTCGTCCACAATATACAGAGGCGAACCAAATTGCTGTACGAGTGTCGTTACATCGCACCCGCCAATCTCTAGGCTGTCTCGGTTGTTAACCCGCGCCGTTAGGGGTAAAAGTTGCTGATTGGGCGAGGGATTCTCGTCACCGCTAGGTAGATACTGAGTGCCAGAATTTTGAACCCCGACATTAGTTGTCGATAGCATCATCTGATATTTTTCCTTGGTTGCGTGCCTGGGGGGAATTGTGTCTCGTTTTTTAGTGTACAATTGAAAACTGTGACTTTTTTAGAACTCAAACCGCTGACAGCAGAACAGTTACCAGAAGTAGTGGAACTTGACAAAATTTGTTTGGGCGGAATTTGGACTCTGGAGGGTTATCAAAGAGAATTAGGCAGTCCTAGTAGCGATTTGCTGGTAGTGAGTGTAGGTAACGATTTTGTACCAGAGCCGATTTTCGATCTGGAATTAGGGGGAGACGCCATAAACAGACGACTCTACGAGACATCCGAAATTGTCCAATCGGATCGGCAATCTGATAATTCAAAATCGTATTCACCGACCTCTGCGCCGGAAGCTCAAAATACCGACTCTGTTGTGGGTTTAGGTTGTTTGTGGTCAATTTTAGATGAAGCGCACATAACATTATTGGCGGTTCATCCAAAATACCAGCGTGGAGGGCTGGGTACGCTACTGCTTACTGCTTTGCTGCGGCGGGCGGTTTTGCGGGGACTGGAACGAGCAACGCTGGAAGTGCGTGCGTCTAATGAGGCGGCGCGATCGCTCTACGCAAAGTTTGGCTTTCAGGAAGCTGGGCGGCGTCGCCACTATTACAAAGATACGGGCGAAGATGCCTTAATTCTTTGGCGCGGAGGTCTAAAAACCCCTGATCTGGCCGCTACTCTAGAGGAAATGCACAAATTTGTGCGCTCCCGATTTGCCTCACTCGGATGGAATCTCAAAGAAGTTAGGAATTTTGAATTATGAAGGCGAAAGCACGATAATTCAGCATTTCAGCATTTTTAATTACAATCACGAAAGTAAAAATGATGGAAAGTTTCTAACCTCAGACAGAAGGCAGAGGATTAGCTTACAACTTTGGCAGGGAAAACCCAACTTTAATTGCGGCATGGTTGTATCTAGACCATCAGTCGCACAAATACCCTATGTTAGAATCACCTTACAGGCAAGCAGCAGGTGATGGTACGCCATGTTTGAACGCTTCACAGAAAAAGCAATTAAGGTAATCATGCTGGCCCAGGAAGAAGCCCGTCGCCTGGGACATAACTTCGTAGGCACAGAGCAAATCCTTCTGGGTCTAATTGGCGAAGGAACGGGCGTCGCAGCCAAAGTCCTGAAATCGATGGGAGTAAATCTCAAAGATGCCCGGATTGAAGTTGAAAAAATTATCGGAAGGGGTTCTGGCTTCGTGGCGGTGGAAATCCCATTCACCCCAAGAGCCAAGCGCGTTCTGGAGCTATCCCTGGAAGAAGCACGGCAACTGGGGCATAACTACATCGGCACGGAACACCTGCTTCTGGGCCTGATCCGGGAAGGGGAAGGCGTGGCAGCAAGAGTGCTGGAGAATTTGGGTGTTGACCTATCGAAGGTCAGAACTCAAGTTATTAGGATGCTGGGAGAAACGGCAGAAGTCAGTACAGGAACAAGTCAGGGTCGCACGAAAACGCCAACACTGGACGAGTTCGGCTCTAATTTAACCCAGATGGCGGCTGATGGCAAGCTTGACCCCGTAGTGGGACGCCAAAAAGAAATTGAGCGGGTGATTCAGATTTTGGGTCGCCGTACAAAAAATAACCCCGTACTGATTGGTGAGCCAGGGGTCGGTAAGACAGCGATCGCGGAAGGGTTAGCCCAACGCATCGCCAACAACGACATCCCGGACATCCTCGAAGATAAGCGAGTCGTTACTCTAGATATCGGCTTGTTAGTCGCAGGTACTAAGTACCGGGGTGAATTTGAAGAGCGCCTCAAAAAAATCATGGATGAGATTCGCTCTGCCGGGAACGTGATCCTGGTGATTGACGAAGTTCACACCCTGATCGGTGCAGGTGCTGCCGAAGGTGCTATAGACGCAGCAAACATCCTCAAACCAGCTCTTGCACGAGGCGAATTGCAGTGCATCGGTGCGACCACGCTGGATGAATACCGGAAGCACATTGAGCGGGATGCCGCACTAGAGCGCCGATTCCAGCCAGTAATGGTGGGCGAACCGACCGTTGCTGAGACAATTGAGATTTTGTATGGGTTGCGCGATCGCTACGAACAACACCACAAGCTGAAAATCTCCGACATGGCTCTGGAAGCAGCGGCAAAGCTCTCAGACCGTTATATTTCCGACCGCTATTTACCGGATAAGGCGATTGACTTGGTGGATGAAGCGGGTTCCAGAGTGCGTTTGATAAACGCCCAACTGCCACCAGCAGCCAAGGAACTGGACAAAGAACTGCGGAGTGTTTTGAAAGAGAAAGACGACGCAGTACGGAGCCAGGACTTTGACCGAGCCGGAGAATTGCGCGATCGCGAGATGGAAATCAAGGCAGAGATCAGAGCGATCGCTAACAGCAAAAAGCAGGCAGCCGAAGCCAAAGCCGGAAGTGAGACTAAGGGTGAAGAGCCAGTAGTCACAGAAGAGGATATTGCTCAAATTGTCGCTTCTTGGACTGGCGTCCCCGTAAACAAGCTGACCGAATCCGAATCCGAGAAGCTGCTGCACATGGAAGATACCCTGCACCAGCGTCTTATCGGTCAACAGGAAGCTGTTACAGCCGTCTCTCGTGCCATTCGTCGCGCCAGAGTTGGCTTGAAGAATCCCAACCGACCAATTGCTTCTTTCATCTTCTCTGGCCCTACCGGGGTTGGTAAGACTGAATTGGCTAAGTCCTTGGCTTCTTACTTCTTCGGGTCAGAAGAAGCGATGATTCGCCTGGATATGTCGGAATACATGGAGCGCCACACCGTCTCCAAGTTAATTGGTTCTCCTCCGGGATATGTGGGTTACAACGAAGGCGGTCAGCTGACAGAAGCTGTGCGGCGTCGTCCTTACACCGTCGTGCTGTTCGATGAAATCGAGAAAGCACACCCCGATGTCTTCAACATGCTGCTGCAAATTTTGGAAGACGGTCGTCTGACTGACGCTAAGGGTCGGACGGTAGACTTCAAGAACACCTTGCTGATCATGACCTCCAACATCGGTTCTAAGGTGATTGAGAAGGGCGGTACTGGCCTTGGTTTCTTTGACGTTACCGAGAAAACCCAAGCGGAAACCCAGTACAACCGAATTCGCACGCTGGTGAACGAGGAACTGAAGAATTACTTCCGTCCTGAGTTTCTCAACCGTCTCGATGAGATCATTGTCTTCCGTCAATTGACGAAGGAAGAGGTGAAGGAAATCTCCGACATCATGCTCAAAGAGGTGTTTGGTCGCTTGGCCGAACAGGGAATCACCTTGGAAGTAACCACACGCTTCAAGGATCGTTTGGTGGAAGAGGGTTACAGTCCTTCTTACGGTGCGCGTCCGCTGCGTCGGGCAATTATGCGCCTGTTGGAAGATGTCCTGGCTGAGGAAATCCTCTCGGGTCGCATCAAGGATGGAGACACCGCTATTTGCGATGTAGATGAGGCTACGAAGGAAGTGAAAGTGCTGCAAGGTGAAAAGCGAGAATTGCAGCCTCAAGCTGGTTCGTAATCTAAAATAATCGCTGCCCCAAACTTGGGCAGTGGAAAATTTAGAATCTAAAATTAACTAAAGGTAGAGATTGATTTCTCTACCTTTTTTTGTGCCGTAATGAGTTTAATAATCTACGAAAGCGTATTTTTTTAAGAGAGCGATCGCCTCCCAAAACTCATATCTTTTAAACAGCGTTATCTATTGGAAATGCAAACAAAATATTATTAGAAATCAGCATAAAAAAGACGCTGGCTATTAATATCAATCTCCAGCGTCTTAACCTAAATATGTATTAACTAAGCCTTATCGGACTCTAGGCTTTGCATTGAGTGCAGCGTTCATCACTTCAAAAATGTGAGTCTGATCCATTGCAGTAGGAGTACCGGGCACAGTAGAGCCATAGGCTGTAATACCCCGGCCTACATAGTTAGCAAGGCTTATAGGGCCGCCCTGGTAGTAAACTGGCACCATGCGGTTGGTGTGGTTGCCCCAGCCATACTTAATGCTAGAATCCGAACCCCAGAAGTGGCCTGCACCTGCGGGATTATGCTCTGTATAAGTTAGCGCTTCAGCGCCCTTTTGTGCCAACAACTCAGGGAAGTTGGGGTTAAGCGTGAGATAGTGGTCGTGGTCGGCGGTGACAATCAACATATTCTTGCTCCAGCCGCCATTTTGGTTAATCCAGTTGATGACAGTTTGAATGGCTTTATCGAAGTCGTTCATCGTGCCAATGAGGTTGTCCATGTTATTGTCATGGCAAGCCCAGTCAACGTCGCCACCTTCAACCATCAGCCAGAACCCATCGGGATCTTTACTCAAAACTGTAAGCGCGGCTTGGGTCATATCCGCGAGGGTGGGGTTCTCATTCACCTCTCTAGCTATAAACTGAGCATCAGTTTCCCCAGGAGCCAGAGGACGAACAGTGTCAGGCTTTGGAACTTGTTTATTAGCAGCAGCCGTAGCGTACAGAGAGAAGTTATCAAAACCAGTGCTGCTGTAGTCGCCGTTGGCTGTACTGATGGGGATGTTGCCGTTTTGTCCCCTTGCACCGTACAAGCCTAGTAACCTTTGTCCAGCATTGGGATCTACGGTGGTGGCGGCGTTTAGTAACGATGCGGCAGCATTAGGGCTGCGCTCTAGGAATCTGTAGCCGTAGCGGTTAGAAGTGGGCTTTGTTCTCAGTTCGTCGTAGGTTGACTTCCTGATGTAGGTGTACTTAAAGACTGGCCCGACGTTACTGGTGTTCTCAAAATCCAGGGGATGACCGCCACCCATCAACACTGTGGGCAGGTATCCCTGGTCAGGGCGAAGAGCCTCTTGAAGAATGTTGTCTAAAGCAGGAAAGTCGTTGTCGTACTTGGCTCGACGGTTAACGCTGGATGCGGCAGCTCCCGGAGTTGCATGGCTGATGGGGACTGAGGTGACTAAGCCTGTGGATTTACCTTTTTTGGCAGCTTTTTGCAGAATTGTCTGCTGGGCTTGCTCCAAGAGGTCTACGCCCATTGCGTTGTTGAAACTCTTGATGCCCGTGTACATCGTCGTTGCGGTGTTGGCTGAGTCTGGGTAGCTCCACTTGATGTACTCTTTGTCGTTCCCCGGCGTCCAAGGATTGGGGCCACCCCGCGCTGGGTCGTAGCCTACAAGGTTGCCTCCAGAGGTACTGCCTCCAGTTGAAGTGTTACCGGGATTGAAGGCAGGATTGAAGACAAAGCCAGGGCGGATGGGGCTTTCGCCCGTCACGGGTTTAGAGTCGTCCCGTGCAGAGTTGCCAGTTGAGAACGTGCCGTTATTACCTTTAACGGTCGTGCCGTAGGTGGTCATGTAGGTGTAGCCGGACAGGGTTTGCAAGCTTAGACCTTGACCCCTGCCGCTAGCATAAGGGGGAGCGCCTTTAGCAAGTGCGGCGGCGCGAGCCATTTCCCAACCCATGCCGTCGCCAATCATCAAGATAACGTTAATGTCGTTGGTAGCGGCTTGAGTTAAACCAGACTGCTGCCAAACTATTGGCAGGCCAAAGGTAAATAAGGCAGTACAGGCTAAACCAGCCACAAACCAAGTTAGCCACTGTTTGTAGCTTCTAAGTAATGAGAGCATCACAGTTTCTCAATAAGTAATGAATTACCCTGGGTCAAAAGCGAGATGTTGATTGCCGATGAAGGCAAGTTGCGACCATCTAGTTAGTCGTAAAAATTAGGCGCTCGATGAGAGGAGTTAAACTCATTTAAGGCATCTGAGCTATCAGAATTAGCGGCGTCTTGTTGGTCAAAAATATTGAAGCGATCGCTCTCCAGAGGAGAAGTAACTCGCGGTACGCTTGTTTCCTCTGCCGTGATTAAGCTGCCTTCGTTATCTGACATTGCGAATGCGATCGCACTAGCAAATAGCAACGCAGTCACTAATACAACTAGCCACTTTCTGTATCTTCTAAGTAAAGTCATCATCACCTTAACTATCTATCTTTTGGTCAAT
The DNA here is from genome assembly GCF_014695585.1 of Microcoleus sp. FACHB-831. Classification (NCBI taxonomy): domain Bacteria; kingdom Bacillati; phylum Cyanobacteriota; class Cyanophyceae; order Oscillatoriales; family Microcoleaceae; genus Microcoleus; species Microcoleus sp. FACHB-831. Next base: position 348,821 of record NZ_JACJON010000067.1, read on the forward strand.
TGTCAAAATTAAACTATCTAGTTTCTAAACAACCAACAGTAATTATTCTTTTTTGATATCAATCAAAAAAGTTAGGTTCCTGGTGAGTAGTAGCAGCTAATTGCTCTTTTTCAACAGCATTAGGTTGTTTTGTTACTATTGGCCTCGGTTGTTGAAGCTGTATAAAGCCCAATAGCAACCCAGCATTGCGTAAATATTGCGTCCAAAGCTGAATTTTTGGTTGTTTCTGCCAGTTCGATCGCGATACTGTTGCAGAGATAACTTGAGCTTCCTGGCCATTACGCTCACCCACAACTTTGACCGAGACTGCGGTCATTTGGGAGTTTTCTGCAAAGGCGCGATTTATCGACTCGCTAGCTAAAGATTCTGCCTGCTCGATGAACTCGGCAAAACTTTGATTGCAGCATGAACTGAGAATGAAATTAAACTGTTTAGTTTCTGCCGCCGCTGGAGTAGCTAGAGCATTACTTAAACAAGTTATCGCTAGCAAACTACTCAGAATTGAAAACGCACCCTGCCTTATCCACCTATGGATAACCATCTTATTTGAAAGTTTGAACGCACATTCATAAAACTTCCAAACTATATCACTACTAATTGAAACGTCAGGGTGTTCTGGATAACATGGAAATTAAATTTTGGTTAAATAAAGGATGAAGCGGAATTGCGGCTTTAGAGTTCGGGCTAGTTAGTTGCAAAATCGCCTCTAAAATCCCAAACTCCTGATGCAGGTAGGCTTGCAATTGCCTAAGTAATCGGTCTCTTTGTTCAGCAGTTGAGGATTCGACAGTAAGATCGGCACACAGCATCACCATGCCTGAATTAATAGTCCAAATGTGTAACTTTTCTACATCCAAAACACCAGGAAAGGATTTCAAAGCAGCTTCCACTTTACTTGGCTCAATTGAACTTGGCGCATATTCAAGTAAAATTTTCAGACTTTCCCCGACTAGCGGTAAAGCACTCAGGCCAGTTAAACTAGCAACCAGCAAACTAACGGCTGCATCTGCCCAGAACCAATTTAAGAAATGAACTGCCAAGGCAGCTATAATAACGCCAACGGAACTGGCAGTATCAGCAACGACATGGAGGAAGGCTCCGCGCAGGTTTAGATCGTGGTGGCTGTGTTGGTGGAGTAAGTTGATATTGAGCAGATTTACAACTAAACCAACAGCAGCGATCGCCAACATCGGCAAGCCTAAAACTTCCTCTGGCGATTGGAAACGATGAATTGCTTCCCAGCAGATAAGAGCAGCGATCGCTAGTAAACTACAACCATTAACCAAAGCTGCCAAAATTTCTACGCGGCGATGTCCAAATGTAGCTATCCCAGCAGCAGGTTTTTGTGCCAACCAACTTGCTAGCAAGGATATCCCCAAAGCTGCTACATCCGAAAGGATATGTCCCGCATCTGCTTGTAGAGATAAAGCATGACTCCACAGACCGACACTCCACTCAGCCACAAAAAAGCCAGTCAGCAATCCTACAACAATCCACAATAACTGAGTTTTTTGTCGGCTTTGGCTTCCAGGAACAGACTTATTTAAAGGCAAGCATTCGCACCCAGAATGGATAACTGCACGGTGACTGCCAAAAGGCTCTTTAGCTGAAAGCATGACGCAAAGATACCTGGTGTAAATTACAGCGATGGTGTTATTAGTCTACAGTCCTTTATCCAAGGGTAATAGGTAGTAGTCCGTAGAAATTACCCAATACCCATTACCTAATGACTTATTAAGGTAATGGACAAGTTCCACTCGCCACAGAGGAAAACTCTGTTGGTAGTGTTGTTGGATTTAAAGTTGGAGCAGTAATCAGCGATTCTACCTTGAAAGTGCCAGTATTCAGCGACAGAGATTCTATCTGGAATGTAGCCACAGAAGGATTGCCGTTGTAAACACTAAAATCAAGATTGTTTTTGTTTCCCGTACCTATGTTACTGCTTAGCGCCACGCATACTTTAGGGCTGGTTCCAAGAGAATTTGGATCTGCCTCGACTGCAAAAGCGCTCGGTGCTTCAGGATTTTGGACGTTATTATTGTTAGTCAGGTTGTTGTTTCGAGCTACTACGGATACATTTGAATTATCAAAAGCATAAGTAGATATTCCTGCTCCACCGCTGCCGCTAATTGTGTTATTTTCCAGTAACAGCCGGAGGGTGGAAGAATCTTTCGCGTCTGGTTCAATGCCTCTACCGCCAGAAGTGGTGTTGCCAGAATTAGTGTTGGAAATAGTGTTGCCAGAAATTCTTAGACTTAAAACAGCATTGCCAGATACATTCGGGTCGATGGCAATAGTTTTTGCACTATCAATAGTGTTGCCCGATATAGTGAATTGAGAGTTAGAGCGATCGCTAGCTTCAATACCTATACCTCTACCAGCAATACTGCGGATTTGATTGTTGCTAATCGTCACGTTTGTCTTAGCATCATCAAAAGCACGGAAGACCAAGCCTTCTATAGAAGTAGGAGTGCCGCTAATCGTATTGCCCCTTATAGTAGCTGATGTTAGATTAGCAGTTTCACTTACTCGCAGTTCCAGCGCAGTTCCCGTAGTAGTTATGGGGTTATTCTCCACTACTACTGTTCCTTGAGCATTACCCGATAAGCTAATTGCAACTCCATTAGAGTTAGCAATATTATTGCCTGAAACAGTTACGTTAACTACTCCCTTACTATTTCGCAGAATTGCAGCGTTATTAGTATTATTGGCGCTACCGCTAATGGTGTTGTTATTGATAAGGACTGTGCCAGCAGCTTCCGTCAGACTGATGCTTTCTTTAGCGGAAGCGGTGATATTGTTACTGGTGATAGTAGCAGACTCGGTGACATTTTCCAGCTTGATGGCTTGATTGGCAGAAGCAGAGATGGTGTTACCTCGGATCGTTGCTGATGCAGCAGTGGCGAGTCGAATTCCATCAGCAGAACTATTACTAATGATATTTGACTCGATCGTGGCGCGAGTTACAGCGCGATCGTTAGCCTGTATATCAATACCGCGATCGCCTGAACTACCATTACCGCTTTTATTAATTGTATTGCTAGCAATCGTTACTGTTAAATCTGCTCGATCTGCAAGCTCAAAATCAATACCATCATTGTCAGTCGTATCAAGAGTATTGCCTGTAATAGTAAACTGCGTCTTAGTAGTATTAAACAAATTAACAGCAGGAGCGATCGCAGAGTCGGGCTTAAACAAATCCACTTCAATACCGCTATCGCCCACGCTGCGAACCGTGTTGTTAGTTATCGTAAACGTTCCCACAGCATTAGCAACAGCCCCAATAGATACACCTTCATCGGGAATTTTACTAAGTTGGTTGCCACTAATAATAAACTCTGCTGTGGCAAAATTCCCCAAATTGAGATCTATCCCATCAGCGCCGCCTGCAATTGTGCCATTGTGAGCAATAACGTTATCCAAAATTCTGACTGTAGCTTTAGAAGGGGCAGTGCAAGGTTTAGGAACAAAAAGTGCATCAACATCCCGACAAACGTTAACTTCAATACCATCAATCCTATAGTTAGTAGCATTGAAATTCGTCTCAACCCTGTTGTTTGAAATTGTTATATCGGCATCACCCTTATAGTTCCAAATGAAAATACCGCTTTCCAGGCTGGTGTCTGTCTCTGGGTTGCGCGTATCTCTTACTATGTTGTTGCTAATCAGGACTTTTCCAGTAGCATTTTCCAGAAAAATGCCTTCACTAAATGCATTTGTTATAGTGTTATCCCGAATTGTGACATTGTTGACGTTTGTGCCTTTAATGCCGTTTACTTGTTCGCTACCTGCGACTTGAATTGCAAAGCCAGAGAGAACGCTATCGCTCCCCATGGTAACAATTCCATTCCCCGCTGCAACGGTTCCGGTGACTGTGGGTAACACGCCAGTACCAGATCCCAGCAATTGTATATTACCTAACTGTACCGTATCTATTCGCTGCACTGGGCCAGTAGAAAGCACCTGCACGCCGTTAGGAATTGTGAAAGCTGGAATACCAGGATTTGTACCTGCTTGCACGTAGACAATATCATTGGCTTGAGCAACAGCAAGTGCAGCTTCAAGAGTTCCAGCAGGACTTTCAAAAGTGCCGTTACCCGTACCCATTCCTAAGTTAACGTGTCGGAAAAATAGCGGCTGATTTGTAGTAGGATTAATTGCGAATATTGCCGATGGTAATAGGAAGGACTCAGATTCAAATTGCTCATCGACTGCGATATTAGCCATCCGGGTGACAGATTCTCCCATACGAGCTAATACGCGATCTTCTTGCGTTGCTCCTCTAGGGCGGGTACCGGGGAAATTAGCACCTAAACTGAGAACCAAATTAGTGCCAAAAATTCCGTCGCTGGAGAGGGTTAAACCCAGCCTGAAATTATCAGTTGGACGAGCTTCTATGCGAGCGCGTCCGCCTAAAGTATCCTCACCGCCGGGAACATCATAGTAATAAATTCCACCGTAACCGCGCACGTCGCCTGTTCTACCTAGCGAGGCGATTTTCAAGCCACCTTCAACATCAAATCCACTCATTGCTGCTTCAAAGCGGCGATCGATGCGGCGTTGTTGATTTGCGATCGCTAAATAATTGCTCTGAAAGCGCGGTTGTGCGAACGGGATTACTGAATCAAAAATATTTTCCTGCGTCTGTTTGCGCGTTTCCCCAACAGGAATATAAGCGTTTGCTAAAATATCCCAAAATTCCCCTAAGCTTTCAAATCCTGCACCCAGTTGACCAAAACTAGCATTTTCAGTGTTGCGCGTGTCGTATGCAACGTAGCCCCCCAAAATGCGTTTATCTTGCGAAAGGTAAGAGCGATATCCTAGCAGGAGGTTGCTGCTGAGGTTAGAATCATCTGTCGAAAGTAGCAACTTTCCTTGTAAAAACGCGAGGTTGCTCCCCGGAGTTTGCAGTAGGGGAACAAAGCCTTCAATTCCAGTAAAAGAGCTTTCGTAACCCACGCCCGCACCAGTCGTGAAACTCGCGCCAATGCGGGGAGAAATTCGCAGCGATCGCCTTTGAGCTTGTTCTGTGTTTTGTGCTGTTTTCGGGTTAATTGTTTGTTGGGTTGGTGTTATTTTAGGTTGGAGCGTCTCGGAGAGAAAACCCGCTTCAGCTAAAGTTTTAGCACCCCCTGCGATCGCTTCTTTAGGTTGCGACTCAACAGTTTGCGAAGAAGCGATCGCTGTCTGCGTTCCTACCAGCAGCCATGTAATCCATGCCAAATATCTCGACTTTCTCACGGACGCCCCTCTTAACACGCACGATTTTTCTGCTCATGGTGACTCTAGCTGTCCTGGGTTAATACTAGGTAATGTTACGGTTAATCTTGTTACGCCAAGGAAATGCGCTTGCTACGACAGCGTGAAAATATGCACGCAACCCCGCAACCGTCGGGCGATCGCCAGCGTCTTATCCCAAATGTTGGATACTGGAAAGGTAATGCGAGGGGGTAAATAGTGTTTTTCAGCGTTGTCATTCCAACTTATAATCGCAAGCCGATTCTAGAGAAATGCCTCAGAGCAATAGAAAATCAGCATTTTACTGATGGTAGTGTTGTCGCTGGCTATGAAGTTGTCCTCGTGGATGATGGTTCGACGGATGGCACATTGGAATGGTTAGAGGAACACAAAAGTGAGTTTCCCCACGTGCGATCGCTTTGCCAAAATCACCAAGGGCCAGCCGCAGCGCGTAATCTAGGAGTAGAACAAGCGAAGGGTGACTATATCGTTTTTATTGATAGCGATTTAGTCGTTACTTCTCATTTCCTGCAAGCTCATGCTGATGCGTTGGTTCAAGCTGAGAGCGATCGCGTGTTTACTTATGGCTGGGTTATTAATACCAATAATTTCGATAACCCAACATCAGAACCTTACAAAATAACCGATTTTTCAGCAGCTTATTTTGCTACGGGAAATGTCGCGATCGCCCGCCAATGGTTAGAAAAAGCTGGACTATTCGACACCCGCTTTCAACTCTACGGCTGGGAAGATTTAGAACTAGGTGTCAGGCTCAAAGAATTAGGCTTAAAACTGATTAAATGTCCAGCAGCAGTTGGCTATCACTGGCATCCACCCTTTGCCTTAGACCAAATTCCCCCAATGATAGACAGAGAAATTCAACGGGGACGCATGGGTGTTTTGTTTTATGAAAAACACCCCACTTGGGACGTGCGAATGATGATCCAAATGACTTTGCTGCACCGTATCCTCTGGGGATTACTATCTCTAGGCGGGACTCTTAACGAGCGCACTATGGCTCCTTTCTTGCAATGGCTAATTAATCAAGGTAAGCCACAATTAGCCTTAGAAATTGCCAGAATTTTCCTTAACTGGTATAACGTTAAAGGCGTTTACGCTGCTTACTATGATGCGCGGCAGAAAGCCTAACCCATATGCAGTGTTACCCAAGGCTTTAGTATTGATTTTTAAGCACATTTGAGATTGGTTTTCTATTGCTTGGTAGCGTTGCTAACTTGCTGCGATCGCGACTACAGCCTTAAAACCCCTGGAGCGATCTCCGGCAAAATTTATTTCAAAAGTAGCGATAGCCGTGCTACCCTAGAAGGGTTGTCTAAATTCCGCACATTCAGGGTTTCGGGTGTTTCTTAAAGAAATACGCCTGGATGGAGGATTAACCCGAAAGGAGTTCAAAAATATGCCAGTTGTTTCATTGGCTCAAATGATGGAGTCAGGCGTTCACTTCGGGCACCAAACCCGTCGGTGGAACCCGAAGATGGATCAGTATATTTTCACCGCCCGCAACGGCGTCCACATCATTGACTTGGTGCAAACAGCACAGTTAATGGAAGACGCATACGCCTATATGCGTACAGCATCCGAGCAGGGCAAGAAATTTTTATTCATCGGCACCAAGCGGCAAGCAGCAGGAATTGTTGCTCAAGAAGCCGTCCGTTGTGGCTCCTATTTCATCAACCAACGCTGGCTGGGGGGAATGCTCACCAACTGGGCGACCATTAAAACCCGTGTAGAAAGGTTGAAAGAATTGGAGCGTCGCGAAGAAAGCGGTGCGTTGGATTTGTTGCCCAAAAAAGAAGCATCCGTCCTGCGCCGCGAAATGACAAAACTCCAGAAATACCTGGGCGGCATTAAGCTGATGCGGAAAGTTCCCGACATTGTGGTGATTGTAGACCAGCGCCGGGAATATAACGCAGTTCAAGAATGCCAAAAATTGGGAATTCCTATCGTATCGCTGCTAGATACAAACTGCGATCCCGATGTGGTTGATATCCCCATTCCAGCTAACGACGATGCTATTCGGTCGATTAAGCTAATAGTGGGTAAATTGGCAGACGCCATTTATGAAGGTCGTCACGGTCAACTGGAAGCTGAAGAAGAATACGAAGATTACGAAGGCGCTGAAGACGAACTCGACTATGAAGAAGAAGAATTCATAGCCGAAAATAATGACGAGGAAACCGAAGAGTCATAAGCGCGATCGCAAAGTGTTGATAAAGTAGGGATGAGAGACAACATGGCGGAAATATCTGCACAGACTGTTAAAGAGCTGCGCGACAAAACAGGCGCTGGCATGATGGACTGCAAAAAAGCTCTGAAAGAAACCAGCGGCGATATAACCAAAGCTATGGAATGGCTGCGGCAAAAAGGGCTGGCTAAAGCTGGTAACAAAGAAGGAAACGTAACCGCCGAAGGACTTGTAGGTAGCTACATCCACACAGGCGGTCGCGTTGGCGTCTTGGTTGAAGTAAACTGCCAGACAGACTTTGTTGCCCGTAACGAAGCTTTCCAAGGCTTGGTGCGGAACATCGCGATGCAAATTGCGGCTTGCCCTAACGTCGAGTACGTTAAAGTAGACGACATCCCTGCTGATATCGTTGCCAAGGAAAAAGAAATCGAAATGGGCAAGGATGATTTGGCCAATAAGCCAGATAACATCAAAGAAAAGATCGTTCAGGGCCGGATTGAAAAACGCCTGAAAGAAATGACTTTGTTGGATCAGCCCTACATTAAGGATCAAAGTATCAACGTCGAAGAGTTGGTTAAGCAAAATGTTGCTACTTTAGGTGAAAACATCCAAGTCCGTCGCTTTGTACGGTTCGTACTCGGCGAAGGGATCGAAAAGAAAGAAAGCAATTTTGCTGAAGAAGTTGCAGCTCAAATTGGCGGCAATAAGTAATAGTTGACTGGGCAATATTGAGCGTTCATAAACCCGTTTTATTAAATAAAACGGGTTTTTTAAATTCATTTGCTTGGCGCGGGAAAATCATTGCCAATCGTCTAGTTAACTAGGAACGCTCGAAGAAGGTGGGCACTGCCTAACCTACCTGACTTTTAGGTATCGTTTAATATAGGTACATCTGTACTACCGTAACGTAGCTCGACAGCAGTAGAAAGTTATGGCGAGAGCAATTGAGTTGATAGAGCGGGATATTGCAGCGCTAGAGGAAGCGATCGCAACGCTGACATCTGAATTTCAGCAAACCTACGAGCGTTACCTCAACGCACTAGGACAAGCTGTGCTACAGCAGTTAATCCTAGCCAGCTATCATGTTTGCACCCAAGGTTATCCCGACACTTTCTTAAGCTTCTCCTTTCAAGAACGGCAAGAATTGCAGCAAAGTCTGCGCGAGTTGGGTTCATACGCTCGTCAACAGTTGCTTTCACACATTCAATTACCATTGCCTACAGAGAATCCCACCACAAAGTTAAATCCAGAGGATTTGGCAACTTGGCAGGAACAGTTGGAAAAAGCCATTAATCAAACCTTGCCAACGATATCTCGCGAAACAAACCGACTTTTACAAGAAAAAGGTATTTTACCCAAAAAATTGCCCGAAGCCGTACTCGAAGTAGCGGCGAAAGCCGACCCCGCTACAGAGGTCGTGGGTGGGCCGCCCAATCTTTTAAACTTGTTGATTGAAGCAGAAAATTCGCCAGAAAAGGAAAACTCAGAGGTGACGCATATAGTTGCCGTTAATCTGCGGTTGTTGGAGATTGAGTTTGCAGACCAGGCGGTGATGGCTGGGCGCAACCAGTTGCGAAACCTTGTCGCAAGGTTAAGCACGTTTAGGCGCGAGTACCGCAAAAAACACCGTGAAAGAGCGATCGCCCTCGCCGAAGCAGCTTGGCGTGCCAGTTGGTATGAAGAATAAGGCAAAAGGAAAAATTGGGGATTGGGAAAAAGAGTTTTGAGTTGAATTCTTTAATTGAGAACTCAGAACTATTCCCAGCCTCTTTTTACTGTTTACTTTCTGTAGGGGAAACACAGTGCAAACAGAATTACCAGATTGGGCGCGATTAAACAAAGCCTTTGCTGTCGAAACAGAACGCGGCTTCATTGACCTGCAAGGGAAACAATACCGCTTCAGTGAGTTTCTCTGTCTGGAGTTCGGCAAACCTCCAACTACCCTACCGCTAAAGTTGCGACGCCAGTGGCAGCAGATGGCTGTCCAGTTTTCCCGTTATGCGAATCTGACGCTAGAAGAACGGCAGTACCTGCTAGCAGAAGCCCGCCAGTTTCTCGACCAGCAGAAACAGCTCCTGGAATCAGGGGATTACGACAGCAAAGACGCACGAAGGGGGGATAACGCAACTACAGCAGAACAGAAAACTAGGAAACCCCCAACCAACAAAATAAAAACTCCAAAAACCGCGCCTTTGGGTGAATTTAACGTTGCTAGTATTTCCCTTGACCAGCAACTTAGTAGTTTGCCAGATGTGGGGCCGAGAAAGGGCGATTCTTTAGCCAAGCTAGGTCTTTCGACAGTTAAGGATCTTCTGTTTTACTATCCCCGCGACCACATTGATTATGCCCGTCAGGTAAGTATCGCCAACCTCATACCCGGTGAGACAGTTACTTTAATAGGAACTATCAAACGCTGTAATTGTTTTAGCAGTCCGAAAAACAATAAATTAACAATATTACAAGTAGTGCTAAAAGACGGCCCCGATCAAATTTCCCTCAGCCGATTTTTTGCAGGAAATTACTCTCGCGGCTGGCAGGAAGTTTTAAAGCGACGCTATGTACAGGGCGCAGTCGTAGCGGCTTCTGGGTTAGTTAAAGAAAGCAAATATGGTCTGACTCTAGACAACCCAGAACTAGAAGTTTTGGCAAATCCAGGAGATGCGATCGATTCTTTAACCATCGGTCGGGTAGTGCCGATTTATCCGCTAACGGAGGGGGTGGCGGCGGATATGGTGAGGAAGGCAGTTATTGCGGCGCTACCAGCCGCGAAAAAGCTAAAAGACCCGCTGCCAGCTCCATTGCGAGACAAGTATGAGTTAATGGAGTTGAAGGATGCGATCGCTAACATCCACTTCCCCGCCGATAGCGCTGCCAAAGAAGTCGCCCGTCGCCGCCTAGTCTTCGATGAATTCTTCTACCTCCAGCTAGGATTCCTCAAGCGTCGCCAAACTTTACGCCAAGCACAAGCTAGCGCAATATTAGCCCCCAAAGGCAAACTCATCGAGCAGTTTAACCAAGTATTGCCCTTTAAGCTAACTAACGCCCAGCAACGAGTAATTAACGACATCCTCAACGACTTGCAAAAGCCAGAAGCAATGAACCGCTTAGTTCAAGGCGATGTCGGCTCAGGTAAAACAGTAGTAGCCGTCGTTGCCATACTCGCCGCAATTCAAGCTGGCTACCAAGCAGCGCTTATGGCTCCCACAGAAGTTCTGGCAGAACAGCACTATCGCAAATTGGTCAGTTGGTTCAACCTCCTGCATCTGCCCGTCGAACTGCTCACAGGTTCCACCAAAACCGCCAAGCGCCGCGAAATCCACTCCCAGTTGGAAACCGGAGAATTGCCCCTCCTAGTGGGTACTCATGCCTTGATTCAAGAAAAAGTGAATTTTCAGCGGCTGGGTTTGGTAGTAATTGACGAGCAGCATAGATTTGGCGTACAGCAGCGGGCACTATTGCAGCGAAAAGGCGAACAACCCCACGTGCTAACAATGACAGCCACTCCTATCCCCCGCACCCTAGCGTTGACATTGCACGGGGATTTGGAAGTTAGCCAGATTGATGAAATGCCCCCAGGTAGACAAGCAATTCAGACGACAGCGCTGACGGGGAGGGAACGCACTCATGCTTATGACCTCATCCGCCGCGAAATTGCTCAAGGGCGTCAAGCTTATATAGTTTTCCCTTTAGTTGAAGAGTCAGAAAAGCTGGATGTTCGAGCCGCTGTTGAAGAGCATCAACAGTTGCAGGAGAGCATTTTTCCTGAGTTTAAAGTGGGGTTGCTGCACGGTCGCATGAGTTCAGCAGAAAAAGAGGAAGCGATTAATCTATTCCGCGATAACAACACGCAAATCCTCGTTTCTACAACTGTAATTGAAGTGGGCGTGGATGTACCGAATGCGACAGTAATGATGATTGAGAATGCAGAGAGGTTTGGTTTATCGCAACTCCACCAATTACGCGGTCGTGTTGGTCGTGGTGCAGCGCAATCTTTTTGTTTGCTTATGAGCAGTTCTAAAACAGCCGATGCTCGTCAGCGCTTGAATGTGTTGGAACAATCGCAGGATGGCTTTTTTATTGCAGAGATGGATATGCGTTTGCGCGGGCCAGGTCAAGTGCTGGGAACTCGTCAATCTGGGGTGCCAGATTTTGCCTTAGCGAGTTTGGTAGAGGATGGAGAGGTTTTAATATTAGCGCGAGAGGCAGCGGAAAAGGTGATTATGAGGGATGAAACTTTGCAAAGTTGGCCGTTGTTGAAGGACGAGTTGAAATATCGATATGAGCGGCTGATGGGTGGGGCGATTTTGACGTGATGATTGCAAAACAAGCGATCGCTTGTTTAATGCATAAAACGCACCTATAGAATAGGTGTATTATTTCCTGGTTTGTTTAAATTATTTTGATTAACTGGTTGTACTACAGCTTTGAGTGTGGCTTCCGATCTGTTTACCAATGACCCTAGCTGAGACAAGCAATAGCTGGGGATAAAACTAGGGAGCGATCGCTCTTCTATTTAAATTATTAGTAATAGTTGGCGATCGCTGCAATTGTCCTTAATGTATCATTCCACACCAAATATTTCGGCGATTTGCGGTAAAACCTGATTAAACGATGTAATCAGCGTAGTCGTCTTGGGTAACTCTGCGATCGTACTTCTCAAAGCTTCAATAGCCGTCTGTGCTTGCTTTTGATTTTCCCCTACTTGAGCGTTCTTCCCCGTTTCGGCTAAAACCTGCACTTGCTTTAGTGCAGAGGCTTTATCCTCTGGTTGCAAGCTATCGTCAGCTTGAATTACTGTTTGCAATTGGGCGAGCAATTCCTTAATTCCAGGTAAACCCCCTTGATTAGACTCTGGTAACTCATTAACAGCATTCGTCACTTTTTGGTTGATGGTATCGATGTTATTTTCAGCCATTAGTTATCCTTGATGTTGATAGCTTATTGGATAACAACCAGGTTACTTGAACATCGCTAGTGTGGAAACCCTCAAAAGTTGATTTATATTGGCCTGGGAGTAAGAGTATTATTAAAAACAGATGCTCGGGAAAGATTTTGTTTGCAGAATTAAGACAAGCGATCGCTACATATCCTTTCTTATTTGTCGGCAATTCATATTCAAGTATTAAAAGCGCGGCAAGGATTAAAATTTAACTTAAAAACCGGATAATCGAGTTGCACCGCTTTTCAAAATCAGTCCTACAAGGTACTGGTTTTGAAGTAGAAATTAATAGCAATTTTCCGGGATTTTATTTGAGGCGGAGTGGTATAGCGATCGCTACCCCCGTCTGCCATCTTTAACTTTTGGCTTAACGGCTCTAGACTCAATAGTAAACTTAGGGATTTCCCCCAGTTCATCTTCCTCTAAACTGTATTGTTCGCACACTAAACTAAGTCTTTCACCCGAACTTTTGACTTGATTTACCGAATGAGTCAAATCGCCTTGAAAGTAAACCAACGTGTTAGCCGCAGGCTGAATTTGGCCAACTTTCTTTTTATTACATTGCAGCACTAATTCTCCTCCAACTAAACCATCCGGTACTTGCACATAAAGCACGCTGACTACAACTGGAGGCTCAATTGTCTTGCAGTACGATCGCAGACTGCGATCTATATGCGGATCTACGCGGGAGCCATCCTTTAGCAATAATGGATTGAGGTAAAAAGCATTGCAGCTTGGCTGTAAAGCCGTGCGAAGATAAGGTTTGAAGAAGGGAAAGCGTCTTTCCACTTCCCCCAAGCCCTCGCGCTGGAATACGACGGAAAATCCCTTAGTTCCTATAAAGTCGCGGTTTAGGTTGTTGACGGCGAAATAAGAGCAAGCGCGGATTTCTCCCTGCAAGTCACTGAGGTAGTCCGGCTCAAAAACATTGTGTGAGGTGCGATAGTAGCTCAAGGAAATCTGCTGTGTAAAAGTTAATTCTATAGTTTCAATCCCTATTAGGGATTTTGACGGCACCCAGCTTAAATTTTAAACCGACCAGGCGGATGGGTCTATTGATGAACCACACATTTTAAGCTTTAGCGATCGCTCTATACCATACTATATGCTACATCTTCAACCGTATTAATGCTGGTAAGTATTAATAAGATATCCACCTCTCTACTCTTGACTAATAAGCCTTTTTGCCTGTTATTGCACGAAATCGCAGGTTGTAGAATAATGCCTTTGACTACATTCAGGTAAAATCGAGAACTTCGTGCAAACTAGCCCTGTAAAGTTAAGCTATCCAGCAGAATTGGCAGAACCGCCATTTACCCTCGCGCAAATAAAGGCGGCCATTCCTGCGTCTTGCTTTGAACCCTCCGTCTGGAAATCGTTATCCTACTTTTTCCTGGATGTCTCTGTCATCAGCATCCTTTACGCGGCTGCGTACTACCTAAATTCTTGGTTTTTCTGGCCAATTTTCTGGCTGATGCAAGGGACGATGTTCTGGGCTTTGTTTGTCGTAGGACACGATTGCGGTCACGGTTCTTTTTCTAAAAAGAAATGGCTGAATGATTTGATCGGGCATCTGTCTCATACGCCCATACTCGTTCCCTATCATGGCTGGCGCATCAGCCATAGAACCCACCACCAAAATACTGGAAATATAGATACCGATGAAAGTTGGTATCCCGTCACCGAGTCCAAATATAAGCAGATGGCTTGGTGGGAAAAGTACCTCCGCTTCGATCTAGCGCTGCTGTTTGTCTATCCGCTGTACCTATTTAAACGTTCTCCTGAAAGACCGGGTGGATCTCACTTTCACCCCGGTAGCCCGCTTTTTAAGCCATCGGAAAAATGGGATGTGCTAACCAGCACTGCTTGTTTGACTTTGATGATAGGCTTGCTAGGTTTCCTGACCTATGAATGGGGGTGGATGTGGCTAGTTAAATATTATCTAGGGCCATACGTTGTTTTTGTTGTCTGGCTTGACTTAGTAACATTTCTGCACCACACCGACCCAGAAATACCTTGGTATCGCGGCAAAGATTGGTATTTTCTCAAAGGTGCTTTGTCTACGATTGACCACGATTATGGGTTTATTAATAACATCCACCACAACATTGGAACCCATGTGGCTCACCACATATTTCTGAATATGCCTCACTACCATTTGAAGACTGCAACTGAGGCAATAAAACCAATTTTGGGAGACTATTACCGTAAATCGGAGCGGTCAGTTTTCTCAGCCTTTCTGCGCTCGTACAAAACCTGTCATTTTGTCAAGGATACTGGCTCTAAGGTTTACTACACACCAAAATCCGAGTTGGAAAAAGGCTAATACTTAATAGTTTTAGGCGGGTTGTAGATAGTAGGGTGGGCAATTATTGCCCACCCTACTTGTTTATTGCTGGGTGCGTGGGACTACGCGGTAGGCTTCTCACCGAAGCGCTTCGCCAGATTGTAAACTTGTGTTAAGTTCAAGTTTTCAGTTTGCACTATCATGTTCCGTCGTACCTTCCTCAACATTTTATTTGCCAGTTGCCTTGCTCTAGTGGCTTGGTTTAACTTGTCACCTGCGGCGTCTGCACTCGGCGGGAAACTCCCCTCTGTCAATCAACCCGCACCAGAATTCACGCTACCAACGAACACAGGCGATCGCGCAATTTCCCTCTCCGATTACAAGGGTAAGTGGGTGGTTCTCTACTTCTACCCCAAAGACTTCACCTCTGGTTGCACGCTGGAAGCTCGTCGGTTTCAGCAAGATTTGCCAAAATACCGTAGCAAGAATACTCAAATTATCGGTGTCAGTGCTGATTCTGTTGATTCCCATGCTAAGTTCTGCGATTCCGAAGGTTTGAAATTTCCCTTGTTAGCTGATGTTGATGGCAAAGTCAGTAAAGCCTACGGTTCGTGGATTGGCTATGTCTCTATGCGTCATACCTTTATTGTTGACCCGAAGGGTATTCTGCGCGAGACCTATACAGGGGTAAATCCCTCAATTCACAGTGCTGAGGTGCTGGCTCGTCTCAATGAATTGCAATCCGCTGCATCTTAAGTATTTAGTAGTTGTTAAATACCTAAAATAAAGAAACCCTTTTTCTTCTGGGAAAAAGGGCTTCTCTATTTCTATTACTAGAGACAGTTATGCAGCACAAATGCGAAGCGAATACAGAAATACTGGCGAACATCATGCCCACCAGTACTCTAGAAATTATGCTTTAGCAATCAACCATCAACGTAAGTAGCGACACCATTCAAGCGCCATTGTTACTTAGCGGCGAGTTCCGCCGGAGGTCATTACATCGTCGCGGGATGACACGCGGTCGTTACCTTTCTTCTTAGCCAAACCAGCCAGACCAGCCAAACCGAGCAAACCTAACCAACCCAAATTAAAGTCATTATCCCGTGTGTTATTAACATCTTCCCTGGTAGTATCATAAGTACCAGTATTAGAATTATTGGTTTGAGCAACGGCTGGGTTAGTCAAAGATGCAATCGACAAACTAGCAGCAAGAACGCCAGCTCCAACAAATTTGTACACGTTTGAAGTTTTCATTATTAAAATCCTCTTTTCTATATTTATAATCTATCAAGTTTAAATAAAATATAAATCAACCTCTAGCTATAAAACTAGCGCTCTATATGTTCTCTCTAGAGGGGTATAAACAGCAATTTTACGACTTTAATTTCTAACGCTTTAGCAGGAGTGGTCAGTGGTAAGCGAGTAAAAAGTTACAAGCGCCCCCAATCCTACCAGGGCTTTGCTTCCCAGGATATTGGGGTAAGACAGGCTGTTATGCCAAATAAACAAAAGCTATGCACTTTATGACTGTTTTGCCAGTACTTAGAGATAATTAAATGTGGCACAGCTTAATACGAAGGTGGTACTGGGCTATTAATCCCTGAAAAACCCTAAATTATCCATTATTAATTTTTAGCCTTCGCTTAATATAACAATTTTGAATTCAGTAGAATCTATCTTTAAAGGCGCATTTGCGGCTTTACTCAAACCTAGAAGTTCGAGTTATAAGTGCTATAAATTTTATCCACGTAGATTTAATAGGCCATAAAAAGCCATAAAAAAAGGTGGACATTAATAGTCCACCAGCAACCTAGAAGTTTTTCTTAAAAACCCAACATTGAAATTAATTTCCCACTAGGAAAATCTAATTTGGTCTACCGCCGATAGGTAGAGGAAGATGCTTCATCGGGTTCGCGGTAACGGGTAGGCTCTTCGTTTTTCTTACCAGCCAAACCAGCCAAACCAGCAAGACCCAACAAGCCTAACCATCCCCAATCGAATCCGTTATCGCGGTTGTCGGTTGCAGTATTAACGCCTTGGCCAGTTGTTGTATCAGTTGTCCCAGTTGTTCCAGTTGTTGTAGTGGTATTGGAACTATCGGTACCAGGGGTGCTTTGAGCGGAAGCAGGTTGTGTTAAAGCGGCCATCGACAAACTAGCTGCAAGAACGCTAGCACCAGCAAATTTGGACAGGTTGGAAAATTTCATTTTTAAATCTCCTCTTTTCATGTTCTTAATGTATCAATTTCCAACACTATCCAAATCCACCTATAGCTGGAAACTAAACATCATCTCAGTTCTCCTGGAGAGGTAGAAAAACCTGCTGGTAAGTTGAGTCTATACAGCTAAAGCCATATCTATTTGGTGGCAAGCCCCTTATTTGTTGTCACCCAGGCGTCGCTGTAGCTGTTTGAGAGTTTGATACATTTCAGGGAGGCGTTGGTATACGGCCGCTGCTTTGAGAAAAACTTTGTGGGGAATAGCTGGAGTTCCGGTGACAATAGCTCCTGGTGCAACATCATTGTGGATGCCTGTTTTGGCAGTTGCGATCGCGCCATCTCCAATATGTGCCTGATTCGCTATCCCTACCTGTCCCGCCAATAGCACCCCATTCCCAACTTTGACTCCTCCCGCCATACCTACCTGACCCGCCAAAGCACAGTTAGCACCGACTTTACAGCCGTGACCGATATGCACTAAGTTGTCAATTTTCGTATTGTGTGAAACCCTGGTTTCTCCAACAGAGGGACGGTCAATCGTGCTGTTGCACCCAACTTCGACGCCATCTTCTAATATGGTGTAGCCAGACTGCTCCATTTTGAACCAGCCAGTGGGTGTGGGGACAAAACCAAAACCTTCTGCACCGATGACAGCACCGCTGTGAATAACGCAATGCGAGCCGATGCGCGATCGCTCGTGGATAGTGCAGTTAGCGTGTAATGTAGTGCGATCGCCTATTTGAACTTCTGGATAAATCACTACGTTGGGATGAATGCAAACATGGTTGCCAATCTTCACCCCCGCTTCAATTACCGCATGAGCGCCGATGTAAACTTCTTGACCAACTTCAGCCGAGGGGTGAATTACCGCCGTCGGATGGATTTGGGGGGAAGGATGGAAAGGTTTGTAGAATAGAGCGATCGCCGCAGCAAACAACAATCGCGGATCTGCTCCCGTAACCCAAGCTATACCTCGTTCTGTCGCTTGTGCCTGTAGTGCCTCATCGCGAGGCAAAATTAAAGCGCTAGCAGACGTTTTCCCCACAAAATGGGCGAATTTTCCCCCCTCAATATAGCTGAGAGTGCCGCTGCCAGCCTCATCAACCGCTGCAACCCCCGTAATTTCTGGGTCGCAGTCTGCATTCGATGTCAGGCTAGTGGAGACAGCAGCAGAGTCAAGTTTTTGGACAATTTCGCTAAATTTCATCGCAATCCAGGCAGGCTTTTTTTGTGTAAATCCAGACTAAGCAAGTCAAAAGTTAAAGGGCAAAAGGCAAAAGAAAGGAAAGCGCCTAGTCGGCAAATTAAATATCGAACAGCTTAGCAAGCGCTTGCGATCGCCTTCCAATGTTCAAAACTTGAACATTTAACCCCTTTCCCGATTATTTTTTCACAATCCGGACTGAGGTAGCTTCTGCGCGATCGCTACAAACTAAGCACAAAACAGAGTTAGCCTTGCCACTGCCTCGAAAATTCAACTCAATTAGCCATTGCTTGTCCGGCTAACCATGCTGTAGTCCAAGCACTTTGAAAGTTAAAACCGCCCGTTACGCCGTCAATATCCAGAATTTCGCCAGCAAAATAAAGCCCCGGACAGCACTTACTTTCCATTGTCTTGAAATCTACTTCTTTCAAATTAACGCCGCCACAGGTAACAAATTCTTCCTTAAATACTCCCTTGCCCTTAATTTGGTATTCGCCCTGAGTGAGTTCTTGCACTAGCTGATTTAAGACTTTATTAGATAAACCCGCCCAAGTGTCTTCTGCACCAATACCAACATAGGCCGCTAAATGCTGCCATAGTCGTTTGGGAACGGGAATTGGGCAGCTAGTGGAAATTGCGCGTCGAGGCAATTGGGATCTAACAGCCTGTAGCAGCGATCGCAAGTTTTCTGGATTGTACTGGGGAAGCCAATTTATCTGCAAAGATGCTTGATATTCAGCATCGTGCAGAACTCTAGCGCTCCAAGCCGAGAGTTTGAGAATCGCTGGGCCACTTAGTCCCCAGTGCGTGATAAGTAGCGGCCCCGTTTGCTCTAGCTTGGTTTTATCCGCACTTAGCAACCGCACGCGAACATTCTCGGCGCTTACCCCAGCCAAATCTTCTAAACGAGGATCTTTCACATTAAAAGTAAAGAGCGAGGGGACTGGCGGTTCAAGAGTGTGACCTAGATCTTTTGCCCAGCGATATCCGTGCGGATTACTACCAGTAGCAATAAGAATGCGATCGCACTTAATTACCTCTCCCGATTTCAAATTAATCTCAAACTCCTCTTGTTCCCCGCCTTTATAAGTAGGGGTTAAGAGGGGATCTTCCGTGATATTGGCATCTCGACCGCCCCGAACAATTGAAACCACAGGTGCATTAGTGCGAAGCTTAACCCCAGCCTCCTTAGCGGCATAGATTAAACAATCGACAATAGTTTCTGAATTATCAGTAACCGGAAACATCCGCCCATCCGCCTCAGTTTTTAGCTGAACGCCTTGGGCGGCAAACCAGGCGACTGTATCCTTAGATTGGAACCTACTAAAAGCACCCCGCAGAGCTTTACCTCCACGAGGATAATTTGGGACTAAACCAGCAGGATCGAAGCAAGCGTTAGTGACATTACAACGCCCCCCGCCAGATATGCGAACTTTAGTCAGGAATTCGCGCCCTGCTTCTAACAAAGTAACTTGGGCGTGGGGGCTGGATTGGGCACAGGCGATCGCGCCAAAAAACCCAGCCGCCCCACCGCCAATCGCAACTACTCTTAGCGATGCCTGTGACACTGAATATTTACTTACCTACTCTTCGGATTCTTCAAAATCTTCTTTTGTCACCCCACAAACCGGGCAAACCCAGTCTTCGGGGATGTCTTCAAACGCCGTACCGGGCGCAATATCTGAATCTGGATCGCCTTCTGCTGGATCGTAGACGTATCCACAAATAGTGCATTTATACTTTTTCATTGTAGTTCGCTCCTCATCATTTGCCTGTAATATTACAAGCCCCAACGTTGATTAAGTCAGTGTAGTATAATATACTTCACGATTAACGAGTATTAAGTTAATAACGCCTGGTTTTCTGAACGCCGTAAGCTAAGCCAGTGACAATAGAAAGCAGGAACAGCACCAGGTACACAGCACCAGGAAGAGAGGTGAGAACGCCGAACCCTCTGAGGAGATATATGACAATACTGAGAGTCAGTACGATACTAAACACGTAACCAAGCGTTCGGGTTTCAGAATTGGGTTGAGTCACAAGAATTTCCTTTAAAGGGCGATCGCATCCACGTCATATAATATTGCAACCTCAGATAAATATTTTTGCGATCGGGGGCTTAGAGTGTATACCCGTGCAAGCGGATAGGTCTAATAAATATGTTGGGTTGCAACTAAAAGCAAAATTTTAGGTCATTATGGTGGGGATTCGGGAAAATTTATTTTTTTAGCAGTAGTAAGCTGTATTGCTTCTATTGTTTATATAGGAGTGGCGTAAACCAGCATGACTGGAAATATTTCCTTAACTTCAATGGATGCCGCGTCAGACTTACCGCAGAGTAAAAACCAATTTGCGGCAATATTACAAGGCGAGATTTTAGTAGAAACGCGATCGCACTCGGCGTGGGGGGGTGCGGTGACGGCGCAAATGTACTTACCGCTAGGGCGATCGCACGTTTGGCAGCAATTGACAGACTATCCCCGTTGGGTGCAGTATTTCCCAGATGTAAGACGTTCTGAGGTACTAAACACCAAAGACGGATTAACTCAGGGTTGCAAGCGTCTGTACCAAGTTGCCGATAAATCTTTCCTATTTCTAAGCCTTCAAGTCGAAGTTTACTTGAACGTTTTGGAAGTTTCAGGGCAAAGAATCCAGTTCCTGCTGGAAAAAGGCACTTTTGCTGACTTTACCGCCGACTTACAACTGCAAGATTGCTCTATGGGGACTTTGCTCACCTACACGGTACAGGCGACGCCACTTATTCCCGTACCTTCCGTTTTCATCGAACAAGCAATGAAATTAGAATTACCCGCCAATATGCGAACAATGCGGCGGGTTATTTGTGGGAATTGCTAACTACTGATGATTCATTGTTCATTATTAGATGGGATAAACATTAATACTGAACAATGAACCATTAGGTATTATTAATTTCCAATTCCAAGTCTTCCTTTATAATCCTTAGTATTCGTTCGAGATAAACTTGCCGCCACTGCTCTCGCTCGTTTAGCACTTGTTCATCCGGCTTGTACGTCTCAATCTCCTCCAGAGAAATTAGACTTTTTGACGAGGCCAAACGTTCAATAGTATCGAGACGTTCCCGCAGAACCGATACTTCTCCCGCTAGCGCCAGCACCATCGCCAGTAACTTGTCGGTTTCTGGATTGTCAAAGTAAACAGGACGTTTTCCCTTAGCCTTTTTTGTCGTCACAAATGCTTCCCCCGCGCGATTTTGGATGAGGAAATTACTGCCGATAAATAGATAAATGGGCAATAATTGCTAAGTTTAAGCTAAAACAAAAGGAAATCATTTACTTGCAACTAACACAGACCAATTGCCCCGGCTGCCAAAACCGCCACTTTGCCCGCTATTTTTCCAAGCCCCATTAGCGGCAACAGTAGGAATAATTTTATCTGGCTCAAAACCAGCCTTAATTGTCATTTCAACTAAATCTAAATCGCGCATAGCACTCCACCAAGGTTCGTTATTGTTTTGAGTTTCCCAATCAAACATGAACGCACTGTAGGCATCCATATTGTTATATTGGGGAGCCTCTGCATGAACCATCAACCCGCCGGGAACTAGCAGGCGGTGACATTCGCGAAGGATGTTAGCGATCGCGCCTGGTGAAGCTTCGTGCAACAAAATATGAGAGACAATTAAATCGAACGACTCATCTGGGAAGTTTGTATGCTCCGCATTCTGCTGGGAAAAGTGTACCCGCTTCTGCAAAGCTTCAGCCCTAGCATGGGCGTAACGCAGCATCGGGGAAGCTACATCAATAGCATAAACTTCCGCATCGGGGTAAGCATCCACGTAAGGGAGAGTGCTGTGACCGACGGAACACCCCATATCAAGAATTTTGGCGGGACGGAAGTTGGGATGCTGCGGCTGTAAGTAGTTGCGAACCACTGACTGACCCATATCGTCGTTAAGTGGCCCCAAGCGACCCATGACATAAACATAAACACCGCGATCGTAGATTGCTCCAGCAGCAACATCATCTTGTATATATTCGCTGTGGTAGCCACCAGGCATACAGTGGATATCTACTGCGGTGTGGTAAGCAGGTATTTTTAAATCCGGGTTGAGGGTTAAAGAACCGCAGGCGCTAGCCTTATCTTGTGCTTGCTCAATTAAATCGTTAATTTGCCGTTCAACACTAATATTGACAGCATCCCACAACATCTCTTGAGTAGTACGCCGCAACGCACCCCACATTCGATAAGACGGTTCGTGCTGCATCAAACGACGAACTTCATAACGATCTTTGGGAGGGCGTTGATTTTCTTGCTCAAATCGGGGTTTAAGCTGCTTTTCGTAAAGCTCTTTATTCCCTGGAGAAATCTGACTACCAATGTAGCCTTTCAAGCTATTTACAAAATTTTGACGTGCTAACTCATCGTGGGTAGCTTCAGGCAGCATGCGGTGTTGGAATTGCTCGTCCATAACCTTATCTTTTTATCCATTAGTTACAAATTTAGCAAGCTGCTTTCCGGTATTAGGCTTTTGTTGCAAATTAAGTAGGGTGCGTTAGTAAAAATTAACGCACCCTACTTGATTTGAACTTAGCTAGATTTTGAAGTTAACAACTCCGATGCCAATCGCTTGAAGGCAAGGCGCTCGTTTTCTACATCTACATAGATAGTGTCGCCGTCATGAAATTCGCCGCGCAAGATAGCCTTAGCAATTTGCGTTTCTAGTTCTCGCTGGATTGCTCGTTTCAAAGGCCGTGCCCCATAAACTGGGTCGTAACCTATATCAGCTACAAAATCAAGCGCTGCTTCAGAGAGTTTGAGAGCAATTTTGCGATCGCTCAAGCGCTTCTCCAATCTAGCAACTTGCAACTTAACAATCTGCCGCAGTTCCGATTTCCGCAAGCTGTGGAAGATAATCATCTCATCAATGCGGTTGAGGAACTCCGGACGGAAGCTAGAACGCATCGATTCCATCACTCGATTTCGCATTTCATCATAGCGAGAATCATCGCCACCAATATCAATGATGTACTGCGAACCGATATTGCTGGTCATAATAATGATGGTGTTCTTGAAATCCACCTTCCGACCTTGAGAATCGGTAACGCGACCATCATCTAAAATTTGCAGCATGATGTTAAACACATCCGGGTGTGCCTTTTCGATTTCATCGAATAGCACGACAGCATACGGACGACGGCGAATTGCTTCAGTTAGCTGTCCGCCTTCATCGTAACCGACGTATCCAGGAGGCGCACCAATCATGCGAGAAACGTTGTGTTTCTCCATGTATTCCGACATATCAATTCGCACGACTGCTTCTTCAGTGTCGAACAAGTAAGAAGCAAGCGCTTTTGCTAATTCCGTCTTGCCAACACCAGTAGGGCCGAGGAAAATAAAGCTAGCAATCGGGCGATTGGGGTCAGACAAACCAGCACGCGATCGCTGTATTGCATCTGCAACAGCCGTCACCGCTTCATCTTGTCCGATAACTCGCTTGTGCAGTTCATCTTCCAAGTGCAGCAGTTTTTCCATCTCAGATTCCACTAGCTTGCTGATAGGAATTCCCGTCCACTTGGAAATAATTTCCGCGATATCAGATTCAGTGACTTCTTCCCTTAAGAGAGACTTGCCACTCTTCTGAGTTTGAACTAATTGCTTCTCAGTCTCTTCTAACTGTTTTTGCAATTCAGTTAATTTGCCATACTTTAACTCAGCGGCGCGGTTAAGATTATATTCTCTTTCCGCTTGTTGAACTTCAACATTAACCCTGTCGATTTCTTCTTTCAGGCTTTTACGCTTATCGAGAACATCTTTTTCAGCTTGCCACTGAGTATTAAGCGAGCGCTGTTCTTCTTTAAGATCGGCGAGTTCTTTTTCAATTCTTCCCAACCTTTCCCTAGAAGCTGGAGCGCTTTCTTTTTGAAGTGATAGCCGCTCCATTTCCAACTGTAAAATTTTGCGGTCGATTTCGTCTAGTTCCTCTGGCTTAGAGGTACTTTCCATTTTTAACCTGGCGGCGGCTTCATCAACTAAGTCAATCGCTTTATCTGGCAAGAAGCGATCGCTAATATATCTTGTAGACAATGCTGCCGCAGCTACTAATGCGCTATCAGAGATCTTAACGTTATGGTGCGTTTCGTAGCGGTCTTTCAAACCACGCAGAATCGAGATAGTATCTTCTACGCTTGGTTGATCGATATATACCTGTTGAAAGCGTCGTTCTAGAGCCGCATCTTTTTCGATATACTTGCGGTATTCATCTAGAGTCGTCGCACCGATACACCGCAACTCACCCCGCGCCAGCATGGGTTTGAGCAAGTTCCCAGCATCCATCGCGCCTTGAGTTGCGCCAGCACCAACAACGGTGTGAATCTCATCAATAAATAGGATTATTGTGCCTTGGGAGTCGGTAACTTCTTTGAGAACTGCTTTCAGACGTTCTTCAAATTCGCCTCGGTATTTAGCGCCAGCAATAAGAGCGCCCATATCGAGGGCGATTAGCTTGCGATCGCGCAACGATTCAGGTACATCACCGCTGACAATGCGTTGGGCTAAACCTTCAGCGATCGCGGTTTTACCTACCCCAGGTTCACCAATTAAAACCGGATTATTTTTAGTGCGCCGCGACAAAATTTGAATAGTACGACGAATTTCATCATCGCGCCCAATTACAGGATCTAACTTACCCCCGCGAGCAAATTCAGTTAAATCGCGCCCGTATTTTTCCAGCGATTCGTACTTGCCTTCTGGATTTTGGTCAGTCACTTTTTGGCTACCACGAATTTGTGTAACAATATTTTTGAGTTTGGCTTCATCTAGTTTAAATTCTTGAAATAAACCTTTACCAAAACGGTCGTCTTTGGCATAGCCTAAAACTAGATGCTCGATTGAAATAAATTCATCGCCAAACTCTTTGCGATAAGCATCAGCCCGATCTAAGAGGCTATCTACACTGCGTCCCCAATATGCAGAACCAGCGCCGCCAGAAACCTTGGGTTGACGGCGGATAAAGGTTTCGATGTAATCGCGCAGGCGCTGCAAGTTAACGCCAGCTTTATTAAAAATGCTGTTAGTTAGACCCTCTTGTTCGAGGAGAGATTTAAGTAAATGTTCGCTTTCAACATATTGCTGTTGAGAAGCTTTAATGATATCGGGGGTGCGAGCGATCGCTTCCCACGCTTTTTCTGTAAATTGATTAGGATTGCTTGGTTGCATAATCAGTTGGATTAACTAACTACCAAAGACAGGGATAACACAGACAAACCAGGACTTCATCTGACTTATGGCTGTCTCTATGGTCATTGTAGGTAGGTGCGTGCAATAGCGAGATCGGTGTTCACGGCTTCCAAGATAGGTATAGCCGTCCTAAATGCATATATTGTTGGGCGGGTAAGCCTCTCCACCCCTAGTTTTAGATAGATTACACTTCCGGCTCAATCCCGGCGGCGCGTAATTGGGCGGCTAAACGTTCTGCCCGTTCATCGCCAGTAAACAACAGATTTCCTTGGCAATCCCACCAACGCAACCAGGGAAGAGTAGCATTTTGATATTCACCCTGCCAAATTCCTAACTCTACACCCAAAGAGTTAATGGGGTAGTGTCCCCGTTCGTTAGCAGCTAGAAGTTGATAGCGATCTTCTACTAAATGATACACCTCAACGCTAGCTTTTTTCACTTCATAAATGCCGTAGAATGCAGGACGAATGACGGTTTCATAAACCCAAAATTTGCCAGTTAGTGGTGTTTTATCTCGCTCTTCTTTTCCATCACCAGAAACAAATTCCAGCGCAATCAAGGGTGGAATGTACTCTTGCCATAAAACGTAAGAACGCCGGATTTCACCGTTTATTGTTGGGGAGACATTCGGCACATAAAACCAGTCTGGGGCTTCAGCACCTCTTTCGGGTGGTTCAGTCATGCGCCAGTAGATACCGGAATCCTGACCAATACAATACTGACCATCGGGATGAACTTGGCGTAATATGGGCAAAAGAGAGGTAGTCAGCAGAACGCTTTGAGGGTGTTCTTGGAAGTTTTTCACGAAAGTGCCATCGGAGTCGGGTAACTGAGTATGGTCAGGTAGGGATAAGCTGGATTGTGGTTGTGCGATCGCATCCGTCATAGCAGCATCTTTAACTTGGATTTAAGCTAATTCTAGTGAGCTGGTCGGCGTTGCGATCGCGATCGCTAGTAAGCCAAGAGTTGCGAAGGGATACCCTTGCCACAAGAAAGCATTACCATAAACTCAATGCGCGATCGCCCGCTAGAATGAGCTATTGCCTTAATCCCAATTGCCCAAAACCCCAAAATCTACCAGGGGTAAACTTTTGCACAAGTTGCGGCTCAAAACTGGTATTCCGAAACCGCTACCACCACATCAAACCAATCGGTGCGGGGGGATTTGGTAAAACTTTCTTAGCCAAAGACGCCGAAAGGATGGACGCACCCTGCGTCATCAAACAATTTTTCCCTTCGCGAGAAATTCAAGCCGATACTCAGGCTATGGCGAAAGCTACCCAGTTATTTGAGCAAGAAGCAAGGCAATTGTTGCAGTTGGGAGAACAACATCCACAGATTCCCACCCTCTTTGCCTACTTCGAGCAAGATAGATACCTATACCTTGTGCAGCAATATATTGAGGGGCACGATTTGTGGAAAGAATTGCAACACCACGAAGCCTTCAGCGAGAAACAAATCCGGGACTTGTTGATGGATTTGTTGCCAGTCCTGCAATTTATCCACGAACATCAGGTAATTCACCGGGATATCAAACCGACGAATATTGTTAGAAGAAACAGCGATCGCAAATTAGTCTTAATCGATTTTGGCGTTTCCAAACAGCTAGCTAGCGGTACTCTTTTAACCACAACGGGGACAAAAGCGGGCACAGAAGGCTATGCACCCCTCGAACAACTGCGGGGAGGAAAAGCTTATCCAGCTAGCGATTTATTCAGTTTGGGCGTAACTTGCATTAATCTACTCACAGCAGCAGAACTAGACCAACTTTACGACCCCCTAGAAGGTCGCTGGTTATGGAAAGAGCATCTGAGGAAAAAGCGAAAAGATGTCAGCGTCCAACTTAGCCAAGTATTGGATAAATTGCTCAAAGACTATGTGAAAGAACGCTATCAATCAGCAGCAGCAGTATTACAAGACTTGACTGCTGCATCTACTCCAGCACCGCCACCAACACCGCAGCCGAAGACATCTTTGCCACCACTCCCACCGCCGCAGATACAAATTTGGCGATGCGTCCGCACGCTTAAAGGGCATTCAGACTTTGTTTATGCGATCGCCATTAGTCCCGATGGAGAAACTCTTGCTAGTGGGAGCAACGACAGCACTATCAACCTATGGCAGCTAGGCACTGGCAACCTAATTCGCACGCTCAAGGGTAATTCATATAAGGTTTGGTCTGTCGCCATTAGTCCAGATGGACAGACTCTTGCTAGTGGCAACAGCGACAGCACTATCAAGCTGTGGCAACTGGGTACTGGTAATCTGATTCGCACCCTCACCGGGCATTCAGACGGGGTTCATTCTGTTGCCATTAGTCCAGATGGGCAGACTCTTGCTAGTGGAAGTTTCGACAGCACCATCAAGCTGTGGCAGCTAGGTACTGGCAATCTGATTCGCACCCTCACCGGGCATCCGAACTGGGTTCGTTCTGTCGCCATTAGTCCAGATGGACAGACTCTTGCTAGTGGCAGCGACAGCACCATCAATATATGGCAGTTGGGCACTGGTAAACTGTTGCAAACCCTAACTGGCCATTCAGACGAAGTTTGGTCTGTCGCTATTAGTCCCGATGGACAGACTCTAGCCAGTGGCAGCAGAGACAGCACTATCAAGCTCTGGGAGCTAGCCACTGGCAAACTCATTCGCACGCTCAGCGGGCATTCAGCCTATGTTAATTGCGTCGCCATTAGCCCGGATGGGCAGACTGTTGCTTGCGACAGCGGTAGGACTATCAAGCTGTGGCACCTAGCTAGCGGGAAACTGCTGCACACCATCACGGGGCATTCAGACTTTGTTGTTTTCATCTCCTTTAGTCCCGATGGGCGCACTCTTGCCAGCGGCAGTTACGACAAGACCATCAAGATTTGGCGGTGCGATTAAGATTCAGCTTTAGCGATCGCCCTATCCCGCTCTTCCCTTGGCGTCCTAACGGCTATCGCCTTCGCTTCGCTGATGCGTCTTGGCGGTTCCACTCCCTCCAGACGCTAATTTATTAAAGGTTAGCGATCGCCCTCTCCCGATCTTCCCTTGGCGTCCTAACGGCTATCGCCTTCGCTTCGCTGATGCGTCTTGGCGGTTCCACTCCCTCCAAAGGCTAATTTATTAAATGTAATTATTTTTAATAACCTCAGAGTAAACGCTCTACATCCAGGCGATCGCACCCTGTAGCGTACTGCAAAGCTTGCGGAATCTACCAGGATTTATCTTCCCAAGAGCCGCGCTAAGAGCTTATTACCTCCGTCTCCATGCTTCCGCGCTCGTCTATACGCCCGCGATCGCAGCTATTTCCAGCCTAATCGGATTTTCCAAGATAACGCTATCAGGAGGGGCGATCGCTCTTTCCCCAGCTTTTACCAAGAAATTTATTTTGTCTTTTGTACCAACTTTTATAATTTTAATTATAAAAAAGCTTTTCGCAAGATTTTATAGATATTAAGCAGCTTTTAAACGCAATAAACGGCTGAAATAGTTACATAGAGCAATAATAATCTTGTTTAAGACTCCATCCATTCCTGGAAACCCTTTATTTTCGCCCAGAGTTGGACAATAATGGCTTTCAAAGACAAGAACAAGAAAAATTCAATCGCTTAACTTTTAAAAGCAACCATAGGAGCAACTAGCAGTGAAAATTTCTGTATACGGAAAAGGTGGCATCGGCAAATCCACAACAAGCTGTAATATCTCAGTGGCTCTAGCCAAGCGCGGCAAAAAAGTCCTGCAAATTGGCTGCGATCCCAAACACGACAGCACCTTTACGCTCACAGGATTCCTCATCCCCACGATTATCGACACCCTCCAAGAAAAGGACTACCACTATGAGGATGTCTGGCCAGAAGACGTAATCTACAAAGGTTATGGTGGTGTAGACTGCGTAGAAGCAGGTGGCCCCCCGGCTGGTGCAGGTTGCGGCGGTTACGTCGTCGGCGAGACAGTCAAGCTGCTAAAAGAACTCAACGCCTTCGACGAATACGACATCATCTTGTTTGACGTGTTGGGTGACGTTGTGTGCGGTGGTTTTGCTGCTCCCCTCAACTATTCCGACTACTGCATGATTGTCACAGACAACGGTTTTGATGCATTGTTTGCCGCTAACCGCATTGCTGCATCGGTGCGCGAGAAAGCACGGACTCACCCACTACGCCTAGCTGGGTTGATTGGCAATCGCACATCCAAGCGCGACTTGATTGACAAATACATTTCAGCCGTACCGATGCCAGTTTTGGAAGTATTGCCCCTAATTGAAGATATTCGCGTTTCTCGCGTTAAGGGCAAGACTTTGTTTGAAATGGCAGAAACCGATCCTTCCCTGGAATACGTTTGCGAATATTACCTCAACATTGCCGACCAAATTTTGGCGCGTCCAGAAGGCGTTGTTCCTAACGATGCTCAGGATCGCGAATTGTTCTCCCTTCTGTCTGACTTCTACCTCAACCCCACAAAACCACAAGTGAAGAGTGAGGAAGAACAGTTGGATCTGATGATGGTTTAATCCTCTAAGGGTAGGAGAATGGCTAATGCTGTTAGCATCACTATTGACTTGTATATTGCTATTCGCCATTTTCCGCTCTCGATTATTATCACCAGCCTCAAGTCGAAGTGTGAACACTGAAAAGCTGCGTCAATCGCTTAAAGCCAAATGGCTAGCCTACTACAGAGAAAATCGCCATTGGCTAAATCGCCTGCAAATATGGGTGACATGGAAAGGGCAAAGACGCCCTAATTCTAGCTTTATTCTGGCAACTTTATCGATGCTAGATACGCAATTTAATCATCTGCTTCCGTTAATAGTGGATCTTAATAAAGATCCAGATGAAATTGTGGCTTCGTTAGGGTTAAACTTCGACCCAGATAAGGAACTAAACGCACTTCCAGAGGCGATAAAAGATGCAGATAAAGTCAAAATGCTGCCTCCTGGGGTTGCCAAGATGATCGACTCACCGAGTCGCACCGCTGCTAAGGTTGATGAATCTTGCGAGGGAGTTTACAAAAAGCACGAAATTTGTTCGCATGATGGAAAGCTTGCCTAGCGTTGGCAGGATAAGGAAGCAGAAGTGGTTGTAATACTTCTAGATAAATGTTTCCTGCTATTAGATTCTTAATAACTTGATTTAGAGAGGAGAAAAGTTTTTTATGACACTTGCAAACACTGAACCGCAAGCGCTGAATTTTGAGTGTGAAACTGGAAACTATCACACATTTTGTCCTATCAGTTGTGTTGCATGGCTGTACCAAAAGATAGAAGATAGCTTTTTCTTAGTTATAGGTACTAAGACTTGTGGCTATTTCTTGCAAAACGCGATGGGGGTGATGATTTTTGCTGAACCCCGTTATGCGATGGCTGAGTTAGAAGAGGGTGATATTTCCGCTCAGTTGAATGATTATGAAGAATTGAAGCGACTGTGCTTGCAAATTAAGCGCGATCGCAACCCTAGTGTAATTGTCTGGATTGGCACTTGCACGACAGAAATTATCAAAATGGATTTGGAAGGTCTAGCACCAAAACTAGAAGCTGAAATTGGTATTCCAATTGTGACTGCGCGTGCTAACGGTCTAGACTACGCCTTCACCCAAGGGGAAGATACGGTATTGGCATCTATGGCTGCAAGATGCCCTGATAAGGCTCCAGTCATGGAAGCTGAAAAGAAAGAACGCAATGCGATCGCTTCTCTCCTCAACTTCGGTAAAAAGAAAGAAGACGTTGTTGTAGAAGAGTCGGAATATGTGAAGCATCCGCCTCTAGTTCTGTTCGGTTCTTTGCCCGATCCAGTTGTCACCCAACTGACTCTAGAACTGAAAAAGCAAGGAATTAAAGTTTCTGGCTGGCTACCCTCAAAACGCTACACCGAACTGCCAGTTTTGGAAGAAGGTTACTATGTTTCTGGCGTGAATCCCTTCTTGTCTCGCACTGCAACAACTTTGATGCGCCGCCGCAAGTGCAAACTAATTGGATCGCCGTTCCCAATTGGCCCCGATGGTACTCGCGCTTGGATTGAAAAAATCTGCTCTGTGTTCGGAATTGAACCCAAGGGTTTAGACGAGCGGGAAGCACAAATCTGGGCAAGTGTGGAAGATTACCTCCAAATAATTCGCGGCAAATCTGTCTTCTTTATGGGCGATAATTTGCTGGAAATTTCACTGGCGCGTTTCTTGATTCGCTGCGGTATGACTTGTCCGGAAATCGGTATTCCTTACATGGATAAGCGCTATCAAGCTGCTGAATTAGCGTTGCTTGAAAAGACTTGTCATGAAATGAACGTACCCCTGCCTAATATTGTCGAGAAGCCAGACAATTACAATCAAATTCAGCGGATTAAAGAGCAGAATATCGATCTAGTAATTACTGGTATGGCTCACGCGAATCCGTTAGAAGCGCGGGGAATTAATACTAAGTGGTCGGTGGAGTTTACTTTCGCTCAGATTCACGGTTTTACTAATGCTCGTGACATCCTGGAGTTGGTTACTCGTCCGTTGCGTCGGAATAACAGCCTGAAAGATTTGGGTTGGGATAAGTTGGTGAAAGAAGAAGCTAAGATTTAACCTCACCCCCTACCCCTCTTCTAATTAGGAGAGGGGGGTTAAGAGGAGATGAATAAAAAAGGGCGATCGCGTGCGATCGCCCTTTTTTATGAACGCTAAAACGCTGAGTATAATTTAAAGATAACGCTCTAATCGTAAGGTCGCGAAGCGAAGCTCTTAGATTAGAATTTCTATTTTTTTAGAATAGGCAATATATATGAATAAAACACCTTCTCCAGAAGAAAGCCGCGAAATGCTAAAGTGGCTGAATCGCAACCGTAGGCTGTTGTTAGACTTATATCGGAATCAATATGTTGCTTACAATGCTAATGCATTAATTGCTCATAGTGAAAATTTGCGTGAAGTTTTGGAATTAGCCGAAGCTTCAGGAGAACTTTATGCCCTTTACTTAGTTCCCCGTCGGATTGCTTCTATCCAGATTTTACCAATTCGCTTTCGTGCAGTTACTCGCCATGATTGGTTGCCAAATCATCATGTGAAGCTCAAGCATAGAGATGTAGAGATTTCGACAACGATGCTAGTAGATTCTGGTGCTGAATTGAGTTTAATTTCCTTAAAAGTTGGTCAGGATTTAGGATTGGCTCTAGCTGATTCAGAATCAACTTTATTAGCAGAGACTATAGGCGGAAGAGTTGAGTATGTTTCACGCAATATTGAAATGAATATTGATGGCCACAGTTTTATAGCTCCTGTAGCATGGTTACAAAGTAATACGGGCGGAGAGCAATTGCTTTTGGGACGGGAAGTTGTATTTGATAAATTTAATATCGAGTTTAGGCAAGCTGACGAGGAAATTATTTTTACGTGGCGTGAAGATTTAAATGTTGTTCCGGGATAAGAGCGATCGCTATTTTATTATCAACCACCAACAGGAAAGAGAGCGATCGCTTTAGTTGCACCAAATTAACTTATTACTACGCCAAACTTCAATAGCATTCTGGGCAAAAAATCATCCAAATTCTTAATGTGTTCATCCGATAACTCTATCAAGTTGAAATTATACTTTTGATATAATTCTTGCTTGACTTTCTTTCGCCTTGCATACTCCGGCTCGTTCTCATATCCCCAGTATTCGATATAAACTTTACCCGCAGGCACATAAAAGTCACAGTATAGTTCTTCTTCAATTGGTAGCCGACGTTCGTAGGCGTGAACTAGCCCCGCCATATACAGCCAATTGTCAATTAATACTTCAGCTTTCGAGCGCACCCAATGTCCATCAGTTGTGCGATGCTGTGCGTTATCCCTAAACTTCTCCCGGAATTTTTGTTCGCTAGTAGCATCCTTAGCACTCGTTTCTGGTGTGTCACCCTTAATACTTTCGATGGTCTTGATAAAGGCTTGATTTGTTAGGATAGACTCAGGCCACATGACATAGGAGAGATTCTTTTGCGAATCTTTCTTTTGCACTGCGCCGAAGCCAATTCCTAGCTTAGTAGCAATCCAGCCATTTTTCTCTTTGTTTACCAATCCTAACTCTGCAAAAATAGAGTTAACTTTGTTTTTGTGTATTGCTAGTTTTTCTCCTATTTTGGTAGCAGATAACAGCGGTGGAGAAGTTTGTGGTTGAGGTTTAGGGGGCTGTGGTGGCTGAGGCTTAGGCGCTTGGGGGACGTTATTTTTTTTCCAGCAATCGTAGCATAATGTATGCCCTGGCTTTGAAACTTGTTTATTGCATCCCGGCTCTGTACAAGTTTCTATAATTGAGAGGTTAGTAAGCTTGGCTACTGCGGTGGCTAGCTTAATGAGCGAACTATCTAAGCTCATATCAGAATACGCGGTTAAAGTTTTCGGTATTCTACCACTAGGCAAGGATACTATTCTTCAGAAATTATACTTAATTTGCCCTTTGTCCAGGCCAGGTTTACAAATAGTGATTAAGACTATAAAAAAAGTAAAATTTATCGCAGAGCAAGCGATCGCCTGCAATTTGCCATTCTGAATTTAAATTTTTATGAAAATGAGTTAAGCGGGGTAGCCCTCAAAATCCTTAAAAAGCACTGAAATATTGCAAAAGCAAGAAAGATGTATTAGGCACTTTGCTATTGTTAACGTGGTGAGGCAAGAGCGATCGCGCCCTCTGTGAGTTTTAACTTATCCCAGCCGAGGTGATTTTGCCACCCCAATTTAGTTATAGCTAGTTAGAATTGATGAAAATTCGGGCTGAAAACTTCAGTCATTGCCTCAAATAAAACAAGTAGGAGAAGAAAATTCTATGAAACCAAAACTCTGTTTGGCAGCTATCCTATCTAGCACCGCGATCGCTGGGGGCGTTTTGTTAGGTTCAGCCAGTTCTGCTCAACCCTGTGGAATGAGATCTGCTTATTACAAAGAACGACAAGAGCAAACCAATTGGTTACGCTCTCCTTTGGTAGCGGTTATTACCCTGCCTGGATTAGCTCTAGCAGCCGCTTTTTCACTAGGCGGTCGCTACTACCAAGAATAAGCGAGCTAGAACGCAAACAAAGAGCGATGTGCTTGCGCCCATCGCTCTTTGTTTGCTTAATATGTAAAAAGTCAGCGATCGCGCGATTTCCATCCCTATAATTTATATTCTGTCTAAAACCTCTGCAAATACAGTAAAACTGCTTAATTTTTAGTTATTTAAAATACGCTAATTTACCCAATACTCATTATGGGTTATCCTGTCAACAATAGATTTTGTTGATAACGAGGCTTTGATGGGCGCAACATTAAAACAGATTGCCACGTATCTCGACAACCGAGGCTGGACATACACTATAGATGAAGAAGAATATCGAATTTTAACCGGAGTGCAAGCGGATAACTTGGAAAATTTTCTTATAGTTGTCCAGCTCGATGAGGAGGGCGAATTTTTCAAGCTATTTGCTCCCCAAGTTCTCACTGGAATCCAAGAGCATCCTCACAAGCCTGCAATTCTACAGACGATGCTTTGCATTTCCTGGGAAACAAAAATGCTGCAATGGGAATATGACCCCACAGATGGCGAAATCCGTGCCATCATTGAGTTTCCCTTAGAAGATTCCATACTCACAGAAAACCAATTTAACCGCTGTTTGGCTGGTTTAGTTCAAATTGTCGATGATGTCGCCATGCCTAGACTAAAAGAGGTGATGGAGACAGGTCAAGATCCAGGCGATCAAGAAATGGGAGAGAGAATGTTGCTCACGCTGCAAGAAGAAGCTCCAGGACTGCTGCAAATGTTAGAGAAAGCGATGGAAGCTCGTAAAAAGCGGGGAACATTACCACCCCATTAACTTCAATTCTGTCGGGCGGAATTCGATACGATTATCCGGCCTGGGCTGTTTTCCACATCTAAATTAAAGTTATAGTGCCTCCTGCACCAGCTTGCGTTCAATAGTATTGGCAGCCAACAGCACCTTAACTGCTGGGTCAATATCAACGTCAGTTTGGAGCCTCAAATCGCTATACTCCAATTGGATACCCTTATTTGTTGTTTTAATTTTTCTAAAGGCGCAACTATGACATCCTATGCAACCACCTCTGCTAGAGCCGAAATGAGCGAACTGCGGCGATTGAAAACCTTACTACCACCAGAATTGCAAAGCTGGGTAACGGTCGAGGGAACAACTGAGGTGAATCCAAGCCTGATCCGCTCTGAAGAGATTGGTAAAGACCAGGTGGAAATACAAATTGACCTGGCGAAATGGGATCAACTAGCACTCGACCAGCGGAATTTGCTGTTTTGGCACGAAGTAGCCAGAATTCAAAACGATACCATTGCCAGAGATGGCTGGGAAATGGCAGCGCTAGCTATTGGTTTGGGCGGTGCTGTGGGTGAACTCTGGGTGCAAGATGGCTTGCTGCTGTTGTTAGCGTTGGCGCTGTGTGGAGTTTCAGGCTGGAGGCTGTATCAAAAAAATAATGGCGAGCGGAACTTAAAAGAAGCGACCGAAGCCGACGAAAAAGCGATCGCACTCGCCACCCGCTTTGGTTATTCTCTCCCTAATGCCTACAAGAGCCTCGGCAGCGCCTTGAAAACTTTGGTTGAGCAAAGTCCTAAACGCGGTCAGCGGAACAAGTACGAAGCCCGACTGCAAGCACTCAGACGCAGTGCGGCCAAAGCCAAATCCAAAGTCCAAGGCGCAGGCGCACGCGAAACAGAGCGCTAATTTTTTATTGTTAGTTGTTCATGGCTCATTGGCGTTAGCAGTTCGGAGTCCGCAGTCCTTGTAGAGACCGCCGATTTATCGCGTCCCCCAGTCACGCTGCGAACCATTAAGCATAAACCACGAACCATCGGCGGCTCAGTCGCAAAGGTACGAGCAAGCTACTTGCGCCTCTTGAGCCAGAAACCACCTAAGCCAAGTAGCGCTAGTCCAAATGTAGAAGTAGGTTCCCCTACCTTGCTGGGTGCGACGTATCCCTCTAACTCCGCACCAGTAGTTTTAAACGAGTAAAGATAGCTCGGAATCAGCTTACTTCCAGCAGGACAGCCGCTATCAATAATTACCTGAGTACCGTCGCTACAAACATCGAATTGCGTACCTGAACCAGTTTGAGTAACGCTAAAGTCATTATCAGTTCCCACTAGCAAGGCGTAGGAACCATCAGCAAGCTGAGGCCCGATTGCCAACCCTTCAAGCTTTTCTGGTATTATCTGCCCAGCCCCCCGCAGTGCGTCAGCAATATCCAAGAAAAGAGATTTACTAACAGCAGTTACGCCAGAAGGTAGGCTATTTGTTCCTACCAAACTTATGCCGCTAACATCGGTTGCATTTGTTAAACCTATTTTGTAGATTCGTTTGCTAGCAACGGGATTGCTACCTGTAGGATCTTCCCCTCCTACTCCTCGATTGTCTCTTTCTAGCACCAAGAATTCATTGTTATTTAAGGCTGTAATAGCGCTAATACCAATACTGCGACCTTGTTGCGTGTTAGTGAAGTCATCAGCAGTTCCTGGAATGCGGTTATTTATTTCTGCTAAACTTTCTAGCTGATAGATGTATTGAGCAACGCTTGTACCTGTTGCCGTGTCAAATTCCACGAGTCTCAAGTTGCGGCTGCGGCGTCCATCATTGTTCGATCCTTCATTAACTAAGGGATCTTGCAGAAGTCCAAATAGTTTTTTGCCATCAGGACTGAGAGTTACTCCTTCAAATCCTCGGTTATCCTGGCGACCGCTGGTAATAGTCGGACGACCATCAACATAATTGGTATTGCCAGCGCTGTCTTGAGGAATTAAATTTTTAGGAATTGCAAGCGCCCGTAGGAATGAACCATCTGCACGAAATTCATTAATAGATGGGCCATATTCATCTGAGATATAAAAGTTGCCGTTGGGAGCAACTGCAAATCCTTCTGGGTCGAAACTAAGTCCTAAATTGGCACTGTTTCCGTTTAGTAAAGTTGGGTTTAATCCGTTATAGCTGTCACCGTTGTTTTTGAGCAGAATAGTATCGAGCAGATTTAAGCCAGCGATCGCGCCAGTAGTTGAGTCAACATTTAGGGAAAACTTCTGTACCCGCGTTTCGTAAGATATGACGCCACCGCCAGGCCCGCGATCTGCCAAACCGTAGTACGCATTCTGATAGCGATCGTAGTAAAGATCCGAGAAAAAGCCTCCCAGGCGATTGACATTAGCACCGCCTTCACTGCCATTTGTAGGATATAAATCCTTACTATCACCTGGAATGGTCAGAGTGTTGACCAGGGTGCTTGCGTAAGCAGAGTCTGTACTTAAGGTGATATTCAGTACGCATACCACCATGGAACAACTCAACGCCCAATACCTTGCTTGAATCATGTCCGAGCCTCACGGATTTTACTATCTCAGCATCAGACTTGGGCGTTAAGAACAGATTTAGAAGAGTTTAAAGATTAACCCCAATACAATTTTTCCATAGTAAATTCACAAAGCTCTTGCTGTTGTCCATAAATTTTTCATAGAAATACAGACAGCTACATTCTGGATTTCAAAGTTGGTTCAGCATTTTATGTGTTTGAGGCACCACTCGCACCTGCTTGAGGGTACGCTTCATCAAAGCCTGCCACTCCAAAACCTGTGCGGGCGTTGGGGCGAGTGAAGGTGTATTATGGGGCATCTGCAACGGCGTAACTGGCTGTAAAAATAGAGGGATGCTTGGGCTGCAAGCGGCCACTAATTCAGCCGCCTGTTGTAACTCAGCTGGGTCAGTTTGGCTGGAAATAATCAACTTGATAAACACTTCTACCTGTGAATCGTGACAAAGCTGGAGAAATTTGGCATGGGCTTGCCAGTGATTTTCTCCACTGACGCTGGGTAGTTTCACATCCATCCCTACAGAGTCTAAGTATGATATGATCGTCGCCAACTGCTCTGGGCGATGGCCGCCCGTTTCTAGGTAGATGGGCAAGTCAGTTAAGTCACGCAGGCAAGGCAAAAAGTCCGCTAGGAAGGGTGCATGAAGCAGCGGCTCGCCACCTGTTAAGCTAATACTGTCATGTAGACCGGGTTGATTTTGCCGCTCGACCCATTCCAGTAAGGTTTGCATTTGCACAGGATTTTCCCAGACGCTAAAATCCCGTTGTCCGGGGGTCTGCTCTACTTGACAAGTTTTAGGTGCATTCCAGGTGTGGGCGCTATCGCAAAAGTGGCAGCGCAGGTCGCAGATGGCAAAGCGGATAAAAATCTGCCTCGTGCCCACGTTAAGTCCTTCGCCTTGAATAGCGGAAAAGACTTCCATCAGCCGTGCAACGGGCTGGTTAGCGATTTTAGGAGTCATACGAACAGTTGTTTATGGCTTAATTGGTTGAAATATCAATTTTTGGTAAAGTTGAAATTTGGGTTTACCTCCAGTTGAATATAGGGGGCACAATAAATCTAAGAACATTATGTTGTAACTTGGTAGCAGGTCTGCATGGTTAACCCAACTTCAGAGACAGAGTTTCAGGTTACGTTCTCGAACGAAACTCCCATCGTGCATCTGCCACCTCGATTGAGCGTCCTCGAGGCAGTTGCCTTTAAGAAAACTTGTCAGCACCTTCTGCAAGAAAGTTCTGTTACCAAAAAAGTTGTTCTGGATCTGAGCCAGACGACGTTTATGGACAGTAGCGGTGTAGGCGCGTTGGTGAGTAATCTGAAAATCGCAAGAGAGCTAGGTGTGGCACTGGTAATTCAAGGTGTCCATCCTCAAGTGATGGCAGTTTTGTCGATGACGGGACTCGATCAGGTGCTGACAATTGAGCGAACGACACTCGACGAAAAGCCAAAACCCGTTAATAGGGGAGAAAATCAACTACCGGAAACTCATCCCTCTATGCGCTCTTGGGTTAAACGGTGCATTGATGTTGTAGGGGCGGTAGTGGGTTTGGGGATAACAGGAGTTTTGTTTGTTCCCATTGCCGTTGCGATAACAATTGATAATCCCGGCCCAATCTTTTTCAAGCAAACCCGTTGCGGCTTGATGGGAAGACGATTTGAGGTTTGGAAATTCCGTTCGATGTGCGTGAACGCAGAGGCACTGAAAGATAAAATTGAGAATCAAGCCTCTGGTGCATTTTTCAAGAATGATAACGATCCGCGAGTAACCAAGGTTGGACGCTTTTTACGGCGAAGCAGTCTAGACGAACTGCCTCAGTTTTGGAATGTATTGAAAGGAGATATGAGCTTGGTGGGCACGAGACCACCGACTGCGGATGAAGTGGATCGCTATGAAGTACCCCAATGGCAGCGCTTAAATGTCAAACCGGGGATGACGGGGGAGTGGCAGGTACACGGGCGATCGCAAGTACGAAATTTTGAAGATGTCATCCGCCTAGATCTACGCTATCAAGAAAACTGGAGCTTAATGTATGACATCAAGCTCATTGTGAAAACCATCTTAATTGTGTTTAACAAAAATAGTGGCGCTGTTTGACGATCGACCCTTACAACAATCTCGTCTTCAGGTTCAGACGGATTTAAATGCTCTGGCCAATGTTTTGCAATGGTTTGAGCAATTCAATCTTCCACCCGTTTCCCAAGAAATGTGGTACAAGTGCCAGTTAGTCTTAGTAGAAGGCTTCACCAATGCTGTTCGCCACGCTCACCAGGACTTGCCACTGACAACCCCGATTGATATTGAAGTCACTCTCTTTAATGACTGGCTGGAGATGCGGATTTGGGATTGGGGACAGCCGTTTGATTTGGCAACTAAGCTAAAGTCTCTACCAGACCCGCCTCACGACCCTGGAACGCCAGGAGGAAGGGGACTGATATATATGCAACAGCTGAATGACGAGCTTTATTACGAGCGGATATCTGAACAACAAAATTGTTTGGTCATGCGGAAAAGAATTAAGTAATTGGTAATTGGTAGATATTGCTTTTTATTACCAATTACCTATGAGCTTTTAGTATTCCTAAATTTCCGCAACCGCTCGTTCAATTAAGCGACGCGCAAGGGTTTGAGTCCCGGTGTGTTCGTAGTAGTTGGTGGACATATCTAGGAAAGCACCGAGGTAGTCTAACTTGTCATTAGAAATATCTACAAAGGTTCGCATATTGCTGACAACCTTTTCTGGCGTCAAACCGCGATCGCGCACGAAGCCGCTCATCCAGCCTTTGACTGAATCAAAACTCTGGGTAATAAAGCCCAGCTTGCCTGCGGGACTGTCGCCAGGAATCGAGTCCCTGATGCGTTGGTATGTCCCATTTTGTTCTAATTCTGAGGGATTTGTGCTGTCAATGGTCGATAGGGCGTTATTGATAAAGTCAGGCCCCAGGGGAATTAAACCATCAATGCAAACAAGGGCAGCCATCCGCATTAAAGACTCGCCACTGTAGTCAGCTAAGGAGGCCACAAAATCCCCAATGCTGTCTCCAGGAATACCATTAATTTGGCAGAAGGCAACCAACTCGACTACCAATTTCAGGCATAGATCGATGGTTTGAGCTTTATTAGCTTTGGGAGTTACGCGGTTTAATAAACCCAGAAGGGGGATACTGTCACCCACTTTGTTGGCTAGGGCGGCTGCACCCAATGCTCTGTCGGCATTATCAACGGTTTGGTAGAGCCACATAGCTCGCTGGTAGCCTTGCGACTTGTCGTTGTAAAGGTAGACAGCACGTTCGCCTATTTGCTGAATCAGGCTTTCGTCTGTTTCTCCCGTGACGGTACGAATCGTATTGTCAAAGCCTACCAGGTTTTCCCATTGACCCGGAACCACCCAATCGAGCGATCGCAGTGCAAAAGTTGTCATGTTGCTGGTTGGCAACTCGTCAACCATTTCAAAAATAGGTTTGCTCACGAAAATCTCCTTATTTCTAGGTTGTTATTGACGTTTGTACTGATACAAATCGTCACTTGAGCCGCGAAAGACCGCTGAGGTTAAATTTTTGCAACCATGCTTCGCGATCGCTCTTGGTAAATGAGGCATCGCGGGATTGGACTTTAACTTGGTAGCGCCCCACCAAAATGCCCGTTATATTAGTCCCTTGGTCAACGGCTGGATAACCGCCAAGTGTTTTGCTGCTCGCTTTATATTTCTGTGCTGCGGCTGGGGTACTTGTTGTATCAGAAATAGACAGCATGGCAACGTTCTTGCCATCTTTATTCAACTTATACTCAGCAAAGCCTTTTTTCTCTTGGGCGGGTACGGCCTGGAATCCCCCGCTAGATTTCGGAAAGAACTTGTTGAAATTGCTACCCTGTGTAGCCTCTTTAGCGACCGCTCGCGGAGCATTCCTCTGGGTGCTTTCTTGTTGCGCTTGGCTATAACGCGATGGCTCTTTTGCTCCTCCACAGGAGGAAACAAGTAGCAATATTGATAATAGTAAGGGAGCTAGAATTCTACGCCAACGCGAGAAAATCATTGCTTTCTCCTAATGTAATGGTGTCTCGTTCCAATTCTGCCTTACCGTTTGCTTGTTTGTCCTGTGGTATAAAGCTAGATTGCCGTACCATCGCCGCCCGGATATCACCCTCAGTGACTATTTAACCCATCTTTATACCGCCAAAATGCCGCTATACGCAGGCTTTCTAGGTGTTGCTAGACAAGGCAGATTACTACTATTAATTTTTTTAAATCAACGCGGGGATTGCCGAATTTTAGACCTTTGTGTGGGATTTCCAGCTAAGATTCCAGAAAATATTTAATAATAACTCAAGGTTTCTAAAAATATTAAGTAATTAATCGTTAAATAAAAACACCCCCAGGGGAGGATGACAATGGGGGATAGATATCATTAGTTAAAGTATTGAGTCCAATATTAGGCAGAAATTTTGGCGATCGCTATTGAGCTGGAAAAGCTTTACTCATAAAGCCGTTAATTTTTTAAACAGCGGTTCACTCAACGCGCACAAAGGTGCTTCTACCCAACGCAGTTTAAGACGGTGCTTTCAGTTGCCTCAACCTTAATTAAGTTGTTCCCTAGCAAGGTACAAAATTTACCCTAACTCAGGTTTGAGAGAAGCATAGCCCACTCAGGGCAATCGCGCCCATCGCAAGGCGATAGAGTTATTTTAA
This sequence comes from Microcoleus sp. FACHB-831, assembly GCF_014695585.1. Classification (NCBI taxonomy): domain Bacteria; kingdom Bacillati; phylum Cyanobacteriota; class Cyanophyceae; order Oscillatoriales; family Microcoleaceae; genus Microcoleus; species Microcoleus sp. FACHB-831. The sequence goes on from NZ_JACJON010000067.1 coordinate 391,105, forward strand.
AGATAGACCAAATCTAAATTCTTATCCCAGCCGACTTTCTATGGATATGAATAAAAGTACCTATATCGTCCCTGAGCAAAAAGGAGTAGTTTAGTCAGATTGCTGCTGGGAAACGACATTGCGATCGCAACAGAAGTGCATTTACCGCCATCTCGCCAAGACACCGCGCTCGAAGTAGGCGATCGCATTTAACCCCACGATGGGAATTATAGCTATAGGTGTCGATATAACTGGTACGAGCAGTACTGCCTCTAAATGTCGCCAGCCCCCCGTAAAAATTTCCTCAAACTTGCGGTATGCGAATTCTAATTTATTCCTACAACTACGCCCCAGAACCAATTGGCATCGCCCCCCTAATGACCGAACTGGCAGAAGGTCTGGTAAAGCGAGGCCACACGGTTCGCGTTGTCACGGGTATGCCCAACTATCCGGAACGCCGCATCTATGAAAAATATCGGGGCAAATTGTATCTAACCGAACAAATAAACGGCGTCACGGTTCAGCGCTGTTGGTTGTGGATTCGCCCCAAGCCTGGTCTGCTGGGTCTGCTAGATCGCGTGTTACAAGAAGTAAGTTTTGTTGTCACCAGCTTGCCGCAAGTTCTTCTAGGGCGGCGACCGGATGTGATTCTATTAACTGTACCTTCCCTGCCGATTTGCGTCCCGGCTGCCCTAACTGGATGGTTAAGGCGCTGCCCTATAGTATTAAACGTTCAGGATATTTTGCCCGAAGCCGCTGTCCGCGTCGGTCTAATCAAAAATAAATTGCTGATTCGCGTCTTTGAAGTTTTGGAGAAGTTTGCATACCATCGTGCGAACAAGATCAGTGTTATTGCCGATGGGTTTAAGGAAAATTTGCTTTGTAAGGGAGTTAACCCCCAAAAAATTGAGTTGATTCCCAATTGGGTCGATGTCAACTTCATCCACCCTTTGCCTAAAGAAAATAATGCCTTCCGAGATGCCCATAACCTCAAAGGCAAATTTGTTGTTCTCTACTCCGGTAACATAGCCCTAACGCAACCTTTAGAAACCGTCATTGAGGCAGCATCACGCTTGCGCCACATACCAGACATTACCATTGTGATTGTCGGGGAAGAAAAAGCTTTAGGTCGATTGCAGCGTTTGTGCGATCGTTGGCAAGTCGAGAACGTCTTGCTACTGCCATTCCAGCCACGCGAACAACTACCATGTATGCTTGCAGCAGCAGATATAGGCTTGGTTGTGCAAAAAAGTAATGTAATTTCTTTCAATATGCCTTCCAAAATTCAGGTGCTACTAGCTAGCGGTCGGCCCATTGTAGCCGCCGTACCCGTTACAGGGACAGCAGCGAGAGCGGTAGAAAATAGTGGCGGCGGAATAGTTGTCCCAGCAGAAGATCAATATGCCTTAGCGCAGTCAATTTTATATTTATATTCCAATCCCGAAGCCGCAGAAGCACTAGGCAAGCAGGGTAGGCACCATGCAGAGCAGCATTATTCGTTCGAGCTAGCCTTGAAGCGGTATGAGGAACTGTTTGATGTTGTTAAAAGCCGTTGAGCTAGAATAAAAGGACTCTTGGATTCTATTCCGGTCGCGATCGCCTCTGCTGCAATCGCAACTTTTCCCGATATAAGGAGTTCTTCTTGATGCGCCATCAGGTATTAGCCTGGTTAGCCGATAACGTTCCTGCCTCTCGCCTCCAACATATTTTGGGCGTTGAGCAGATGGCGATAGAGCTAGCTGGCCGTTATAACCTGGATGTTGAGAAGGCAGCCGCCGCTGGGTTGATGCACGATCTAGCTAAATATTTTAAGCCCGCTCAGCTATTGCAGATGGCAAAAGTTGAAGGTCTAGAAATAGACCCAGTGGATGAAGCAAATCCTCATTTGCTGCACGCCGATGCAAGTGCGATTGTAGCCAGAGAAGAGTTTGGAGTGAAAGATGAAGAAGTGTTGCAGGCGATCGCGAATCACACCTTGGGAAGACCTGGGATGAGTCCGCTAAGTTGTATCGTGTTTCTAGCTGACAGTTTAGAACTAGGCCGAGGCAAGACGCCTGAATTAGAGGCTCTACGGCAGACAGCCCAGCAAAAGCTTTATCAAGCAGTTTGGTTAACCTGTGACTATTCTTTCAAATATCTGCTCAATACACATTTGTTAATTCATCCGCGCATGATATTGACCCGGAATTGGGCAATACAAATGGCAAGCCTTAAACAGCAAGCGGATAAGCAAACTATAAACTGTAAGGGATGAAGGATTGAAGCTAAGCTCAAAGGTGCAGATAAAAGAATATCAGCCTTTTTCTTATACTTCACAAGTGCTGCTAAAGCGTTAAAAAAAGTGCTGTAGCAGCAAAATTGATTAATTGTTGAAACATTTTTACTGGGTTTAAAGCAAGGAAGTAGGAAATTAATGTCAGAAACTTTAAAAATTTCAGCTTTTTCACCATCCACAGCAGTCGCAGCAAATGCAGAAGAAGAGGCGACGAGCCAGCAATTAGCCTTGACCATTGCTCGTGCCGCTGAGGATCGCAAGGGGGGTGATATTGTGTTGCTGCGGGTGTCAGGTGTTTCGTATCTGGCGGATTATTTTGCGATTGTCACAGGCTTTTCTAAAGTGCAGGTAAGGGCGATCGCGCAAGTAATTCAAGAACAAGTAGCGCAAGAATGGCAACGCCAGCCTCTGCGGGTTGAAGGCCAAGCAGAAGGAAGTTGGGTACTTGCAGATTATGGCGATGTAATTGTCCACATCATGATGCCACAAGAGCGTGAATTCTATAATCTCGAAGCGTTCTGGGGACACGCTGAACAAATAGAGTTTGCCGCATCTAATCCAGTAGGAGAGTAAAACGATGCTGGAATCGAGTGTTTCAGTTTGCCCCGTCCCTACAGAACAGCAGCCCCTAAATGAATACGAGGAATTAAAGCAATCTTGGTTTTTTAGTTGGGCAACGCTCTCACCGCAGCAATATTTTACCAAGCTCGGTTGGGTGTGGGGTTGGAGCTGGCTCGTGTCTGGCCCCATAGCGGCGGCTAGTTTCGCGCCAGCGAAGCATCTAGTACAGTTTGTGCTGTGCGGTGCAGGAGGGGCGAGTGTGTTTATGGTGTTGGCAGTGTTGCGGTTGTATTTAGGTTGGTCTTACGTGCGCGATCGCCTGCAATGTCCTACAGTGTTTTACGAAGAGTCGGGTTGGTATGACGGCCAAACCTGGACGAAGCCCACTGAAGTGCTGACACGCGATCGCTTGATCGTCACATACCAAGTACAACCCATCCTCCAACGCTTGGTGAAAACATTCGGATTTCTGGCCTTGTGTTTCTCTCTCGGCAACATCCTGTGGTTTTTCTTGTAATTCCGGTAAGTTGAAAAATTGCCCGTAAAGATTCTAATTAAGCTTTTATACTGTCCCCATCGAGTGATACATTTTTAGGCATGACAAGGGGAAAACGAAATCAATCAGCAGAACTAGAAGTCCGGTTGCTGCGAGAAGGCATTATCGAATCATCGCATCGAGTCCAAGCAGTTGTATGTGACAACCGGGGGCGCGTGCTATCCGTTGCTGGCAGCGCAGAAACCGCCTGTTTTGTCCGTTCTGCACTCAAGCCGTTTCAAGCGCTGGCAGTCACCTCGACGGGTACTCTAGAACGCTACAATCTGAACGACCGAGACTTAGCGATTATCTGTAGTTCCCACAAGGGCACTATTGAGCAGGTACGGCAGGCTTTTAACGTCCTGTGGCGCTGCGACGTTGACCCGTCCGCACTCCAGTGCCCCATCCCACACGGTAAGCGCAGCCCGCTGGAATATAATTGCTCTGGGAAACACGCCGGAATGCTGGCTGTATGTAAGCAACGACATTGGCCGCTGAATAACTATTTGCAGCGCAACCACCCAGTACAGCAGTTGATTTTAGGCAAAGTCGCAGAGTTGTTGCGAATGCCCGCTGAAGAGTTTATTAGTGCCAAAGATGACTGCGGCGCTCCTACTTACTTAATGCAGTTGGGAGGAATGGCCGCATTGTATGCCCAGCTAGTCTCTGGGAACAATTTGGATATGGAGCGCATTATCCGCGCCATGACCCATCACCCCAATATGGTGGCTGGTGAAGGCGAATTTGACACGCAACTGATGCGCCTGACTCAGGGAGAACTGGTTAGTAAAGGTGGAGCAGAAGGGGTTCAGTGCATCGGTCGCGTGGGCGAGGGTATGGGCTTGGCTATTAAGGTGATGGATGGAGCGCAACGGGCAAAGTCTGCTGTTGCCATCCAGGTGCTTAAGCAAATGGGGTGGATTAGTCCCGCAGTGGCTGAAACCCTGTCTGAGTCTTTTATGAGCCTCAGCAAATTCAAGCGCCTAGAAGTTATTGGAGAATTATCGCTGCTGTAGTTGACACTTTTCTAATTATGCTGCTATATTAGATAAGTCAGGAGTCAACGCGGGGTAGAGCAGCCTGGTAGCTCGTCGGGCTCATAACCCGAAGGTCATTGGTTCAAATCCAGTCCCCGCCATTATTTAAACAGCATCCAAAACCCTGCAACTTTAACGGTTGCAGGGTTTTGCTTTATGCTGTTAGTAGATATTCCGTCTTAGATTTAAATATTTATGGCTGTCAAGTTGCGGCGACCGATTTTAGTTGGTGGAGTAGGGTTATCCTTTTCGCTGTGGATGTTGCAGAGCCTGCATCACTCGCTAGGACAGGTGGGTGAATTTGGCGTTATTGGCGCGATCGCCCTCGGCGGTGCTTTGTTGTTAGCGCGGCAAGGAAAAGCCAAAAATATTGAAATATCACCGTCAAAGCCGCTAGAAAGGGAAATAGTAGAGAAAGCGATCGCCCTAGCCAACACCGCAGTTACGCAACTGGGAGTAGAAACAGAAAATCATCCTAGTTTTTGTAAAGACGCGATTAATCACGTTTCTACAATGCGGGAAAGAGTCGGACGGCTTCGTGCGGAATTAGACAGAAAAGAAATATGCGTGGCTGTAACTGGTGGCAAGTCGGCGGGTAAAACGACGCTGATGCAACAGCTAGAATTAAGCGCGTTGGCTATAGAGAAATTGCCTGGAACGTCTCTAAAATTCAGGGAAACACCCGCATTGTTTGTGGGGACGGATGGCGACGAAAGCGCAGAGAAGACAGCCATAGAAATGGCCATCGCTTCTGACTTAGTATTATTTGTGGCTGCGGGCGATATTACCGCACCAGAATTTAAAACCTTGCAGCAGCTAGAGGCAGCAAAGCAGAAAACTGTCCTAGTTTTCAACAAGCAAGACCAGTATTTACCCGAAGAACGCGCTACGATTTTGGAGCAGTTGCGCTACAGAATGCCAGATGCAGTAGCGATCGCCGCTTCTCCTAGCCCGCTAAAAGTGCGTCAGCATCAAGCGAATGGTTCGTTCCAAGAGTGGATGGAACAGCCCAATAGTGAGATTGCACAGCTTACGGGTAAGTTAAGTGAAATTTTAGCCCAAGAAAGTCAACAGCTAGTTTGGGCAACGACCATGAGGACGGCTGGTACAGTGAAAGCAGAGGCGAAGACGCTGTTAAATCAGGTGAGACGCGATCGCGCCTTACCTCAGATCGAACAATATCAGTGGATAGCCGCCGCCGCCGCCTTTGCTAACCCAGTACCAGCCCTAGATTTACTGGCGACGGGTGCTATTAATGCCCAGCTTGTTATGGAACTAAGTGCCATCTACCAGCAGAAATTCTCTTTAGAACAAGCGAAGGCAGTAGCTGGGACTATGGGAAGCTTAATGCTTAAACTGGGTTTAGTTGAACTTTCAACTCAGACTATTAGCGGAATTTTGAAAACCAACGCAATTACCTTTGTTGCTGGTGGATTGTTGCAGGGAGTTAGTGCTGCTTATCTGACGCGGTTAGCAGGTTTGAGCTTAATTGAGTATTTACAAGAGCAGGATGTTGTCATAGCAGAAGGGCGTCCGTTGAATCTCGATCGGTTAGGCGAGACATTGCAAAAAGTATTTCAGCAAAATCAACGAGTTGCTGTATTGCAGTCTTTTGTTGGGCAAACGATGGCGCGTATTTTGCCAGAATCTTCCCAACCTCAACTCACACCCTCAGAAACAGTTGTTAGTTGTTAGTTTTTATTAGCATTAAAGTTGAGACATATTCCCGGTGTAGGGTGGGCGCTGCCCACCCTACTGCATTTAGAGGGAATGCGATCGCATTCCTCAAATAAATGGGAACACTCGAAGTAGTGCAAAATGAAAAGTGCGATGGCAAAAAATCCCAATCAACCCAAAGCCGATGATGCCGTACTTGGCGGTGATAACGCGCCGATAAATGGTGCAGTTCTGGGAGGTCTGGCAGGAATCGAGAGGCGTTTGACGAGTACAGTTTTTGAGGAAAGAATTGTTGCCCTAAAAGAAGCTTTAAAGTATGGGCAAGAGGGCTTAGACATAGCGATTAAAGCATTAAAATACTCAGACAAACAGCTACGGTGGGAAGCATATTCGCTACTTTGGCAAACTAAAAATCCGCAAGCACAAAAAGCATCGCGCTATTTAAATCCTTATAGCTTTTTTGAGTGTATCCGTACACTTGAGTGGCATTCAGACGCAGTTATGTCCGTGGCTATTAGCCCCGATGGACAGACTTTAACCAGTGGCAGTAGCGATAACACGATCACAGTCTCGAACCTCCAGACAGGCGCTCTACAGCATATTCTTGAGGGGTATTTAGGAGCCGTTTATTGCGTTGCCATTAGCCCTAATGGGCAGATTTTAGCAAGTGGCGGTAGGGAAGGGACTATCACAACGATTACGCTATGGAATCTGCACGCGGGCGAACGACAGCGCACCCTTTGGTGGGTGCATTTCGACAGGCTTACGTCCATCGCTTTTACCCCGAATGGGCAGATTTTAGCTAGTGGCAGTTACGACAGAAGTATCAAACTTTGGAATCTGCACGCAGGCGAACTAATGGGTATCCTGTGGGGACATTCAGACACAGTTAGTTCTGTCGCCATTAGCCCGAATGGAAAAATTTTAGCTAGCGCTAGTTGGGACAACACGATCAAACTCTGGGATATTTACGCAGGGAAACTAATACAAACTTTGGAGGGGCATTCAGATAGGGTTATGTCTGTCGCCATTAGTCTAGATGGAAAGATTCTGGCTAGTGGGAGTTGGGATAAAACCATCAAACTATGGAGTCTGCATACAGGCAAATTACTACATACGCTTAAGGGGCACACCAACAGAGTTTATTCTATTGCTATGAGCCGCGACGGGCAGATTTTAGCCAGTGGTAGTGGGGACAATACTATTAAACTTTGGCATATGTACGCAGGCGACTTAATGCATACTATTCAGGGGCATTCAAAAACTGTTAATTCCGTTGTCTTTAGCCCGGATGGACAAATTTTAGCCAGTGGTAGTTGGGATGGAAGCATCAAGGTGTGGGGGATGCATTAAGGAAAGTCTGACGTTTCTATTCCCAGAGATAGAGATTCACCCCCGGTTATAATAAGCGCGATCGCGGTTAATTTTCTCTTAGGCAAAAAGACCAACAAGTAGGACGCGATCGCATTATTTTTGCTCTTGCACCATATATAACTTTGGCTGTGCTAACGCGATCGCCACACAGAAGGCAATTACAGCAAAATATAGATAGTAGCCTGTTCTTCCCTATCTAACTTTGACTCATCAACCCCCCCAACCTAATCCCAATGCGGCGCGTCCTAGCCAACAAGGTGAACTTCACTTTAACCGCGCTCGTGCTAGTCTCCAGCAAGCGCTATCCTGGTATGGGCATTTGCGTCGCCAGCGCCATGCTGTTTCTGACACTTCCGCGATCGCTTCTGTACAAGCTGAATTGGATATTCTAAAATCCACCCTAGATAAGCTTGACCAAGGTGTTATTCGCATTGCTGCTTTTGGTCTTGTCAGTCGCGGTAAATCTGCTGTTTTAAACGCACTTTTGGGGCAGAAAATTCTGCAAACTGGCCCCCTTAATGGCGTCACGCAATGGCCTCGTTCTATACGCTGGACGCCTTCTTTAGAATCCACCCTTGGTAATGGCGGGAAGGGAGGAACTTCCAAGGTACAGGTAGAATTAATTGATACCCCAGGCTTAGATGAAATTGAAGGCCAAGCACGGGGAGAAATGGCGCGGGATGTGGCGCGTCAAGCTGACTTAATTTTGTTTGTTGTCGCTGGCGATATCACTCGCACCGAGTATAAAGCTCTATGCGAATTGCGGCAAACTCAAAAACCGTTAATTTTGGTTTTTAACAAGATAGATCTCTATCCAGATAAAGACCGCAAAGCCATTTATCAAAATTTGCAAAAGCTTGGTGCGGGTAGTAGTGATGCTAATCGCTTGCAGCAATTATTATCAGCAGAAGAAATTGTGATGGTATCGGCGGAACCAGCACCAATAGAAGTGCGGGTAGAATGGCCTGATGGGAGAGTGACGCACGAATGGGAGACGCCGCCGCCTGATGTGGATGAGTTGAAGCAGAAGATTTTAAATATTCTAAATCGTGAGGGGCGATCGCTCCTCGCACTCAATGCTTTAATTCAAGCTAGGGAAGCTGAAGCTACTATTGCCAGCAAAACTGTTGATATCCGCAATTTGGAAGCGGAAAAATTAATCTGGGAATTTGTTAAATATAAAGCGATCGCTGTCGCTGTTAATCCTATTGCAGTTCTGGATATAATCGGAGGAACTGTAGCAGATTTAGCTTTAATTCGTTCTTTGGCAAAGTTATATGGTTTGCCGATAACTAGCTACGAAGCAGGGAAGCTTTGGAAGACAATTGTGTTTAGTTCTGGTGGTTTGCTATTAGGGGAATTGGGAAGTAGTTTAATGTTGGGGTTAGGCAAAAGTGCTTCAGCGATCGCTAGCGGCGATAATCCTAGTAATATAACTGCTTATGCTGGGAGCGCGATCGCTCAAGCTAGTATAGCTGGCTATGGAGCTTACGCCATCGGTCGCGCCGCACAAGTTTATCTAGAACAAGGCTGCACTTGGGGACAACTTGGCTCCAATACTATTATTAAAGAAATTCTCAATCAGATGGAACCGAATACTATTCTCTATCGGCTGCGGCAAGAATTACAGCAACAATTTCAGCGCTAAGTGTTCCTAGTTCATCGTTAATTGCCGCGAAGTTTTAACGATGTAATTTTTAGAGCATTTAGTAGAAGATAAAATGCTGGCGATGCTCTGATAGAAATCCAGGTGTAACAATGTACGCGATGCCTAAAAAAGGATTTAATCTATGATTTTAAAAAAGTGCGATCGCGCTTTTAACTTGAAATAATTGAAAATCCCATGAAGAAAGAGGCCTTAGCTAATGATTGCCAGTCCAGAACAAAAATATATGACTCCCCAGGAATACCTGGAATGGGAAGAACGCCAAGACATTAAATACGAGTACGTCAACGGCGAAGTTTTTGCCATGACTGGGGGAACCATTGCTCACAATGACATTAGCCTCAACTTAGCAACTGCTTTAAAGAACCATCTTCGGGGATCTGGCTGTAAGGTTTTAATGGCAGATGCCAAACTTAGCGTATCTGAAAAGGGGCCATTTCACTACCCGGATGTCATGGTAACTTGCGACCACCGCGACAAACAGGCGATCAAATTCATCCAATATCCCTGTCTAATTGCTGAAGTCCTCTCTCCTGGTACAGAAGCCTACGATCGAGGAGGCAAATTTACCCACTACCGTCGCATCCAGACTTTGCGAGAATATGTCCTCATTGATGCTCAAAAAATAAGTGTAGAGTGCTTCCGGTTAAACGACAAAGGTATTTGGGAGTTGCATCCCTACGAACGGGGAGATGAAATTCACCTAAGCAGCGTCGATTTGCACTTTCCAATTTCCCTACTTTATGAAGATGTCCACTTTCCAACAGAAGAGGGCAACGATTGAATGCTGTTTTCTACCAAGGTACAGTATTCTCGCGCATTAGAGCGGCGTAGAATGCGATCGCATTGGGAGCGAGAAAAAAATTTACTTTTTAAGTTTTAAAGAGTTTTCAGCTATCTTTATCAATTTGTTTGGCGATTGAGTGTCATTCACAGTTATCCGTGATATTTCATAATTATTCCTCAACCAGCCTAACCTCAGCGGTTTACTATTGTATAAATAGCCAGATGCATAGTATTTAGAAGCATATTCTTTAACTTTTCCATTGTAAGCGCCAAATGGATAAGCTATATGAGCTGCTACTTTTTCCTCTGGGTCTAACCCTTCAACGCATTTTCTTAAGGTAGCTTGCGCTTGCTCAAGTTCTGCCATCAATTCTTTATCATTTATTTTAGTTAAGTTTTTATGAGTTAATCCATGAGATTGGATATCATAAAAACCTTTTTTAAATCCATCTCTCAAATCATTACACGTCATGTGTATGGAAGCGTTGCTATCATAAGTTGCTAGCGTGGCTGGGTTAATAAATAATACTACCTTTACTTTCTTCCCGTATTTTTGTTCTAGCCGCTCTAAGCTATATAGTAAGTTTGTGTAATTGTTCTTATAGCCATCATCGAAGGATAGCATAATCGGTTTTTCGCCTATATGTCCTGCGGGAATAGGCTTAGATTTAGCGACAAAATAATCGTAAAGCTCCTCAGATGAAAGAAACCAAATTTTACGGTTAAGTAAACTACCTACAAATAATTCAAAATCTTGTCTGGTATAATTCATTTGTTTAAATGAAGATCCCAGAAAAGGACGATCGTTTTTATTTTGAATATTGATGATGGCGTGAAACCCAAAAATACTAACTCTGGGTGCATTAATATAGAAAATTAGAAAGGTAGTAAGTAGACCTATTATAAAAGCGAGCGCAAGTCTTACATATAAATTTTCAAATAAAAGCTTGATGGACTTCATGCAGCAAATCTCTTAAATTGCAGTTGTAGCGACGTTGATTTTGTATAAATATCCGAATCTAGTTTAGGCTGAATTAGTCAATTCTTTCTGGGCAGCTTGGGTAATCTGTTTAATTGCTTCTAACTCAGGCAACGGCGTTTGACTATCCATACTAAGCCAGAGTAGATACTCGATATTACCAGCAGGGCCAGTCAGCGGCGATGGGGTTAAGCCACGATACTGCCATCCCAACGCTTGGGCGGCTTGCAAAACTTGGAAAATAGCGCCAGCTTGGTCGTTAGTATCGCGCACGACTCCTTTCTTGCCAACACGCGATCGCCCCACTTCAAACTGCGGCTTCACCAGCAAAACCACTTCGCGGCGAGGCTGAAGTAACTGCCAAAGCGCAGGTAAAACTTTGTCAAGAGAAATAAACGATACATCCACTACGCCTAAATCAGGATAGTCGCCCGCTGTCTCCCTACCTTCGTTGGGTGGGTTTATGGCAGGATCTGCGCCATACAACTCAGCGGGGGTGAGATGGCGCAAATTGGTGCGTTCTCTCAAAATCACCCTTGGATCGTTACGCAGACCCCAATCAACTTGTCCATAGCCGACATCAATCCCGTACACAAGTTTTGCCCCAGCTTGCAGCAGACAGTCGGTGAAACCGCCTGTTGAGATGCCGCCATCGAGGCAAATTCGACCAGCCACAGAAATTTGGAACACTTCTATAGCTTTCGCGAGTTTTTCGCCTCCTCTGGAAACAAAACGCGATCGCTCTTTAATTTTTATTTGTGCCGCTGTGTCAACCTCGGTTCCAGGCTTGTCAATTACCTGCTGATTCACCATAACTTGTCCCGCCTGAATCAACCGCTGGGCTTGTTGCCGAGACGGGCATAAATCTAAATCTACTAATAATGTGTCCAGTCGTTGTTTTGCCAAGGTATCTCGTATGCAGCGTGGTTAATTCTTTTAAGCCTGCAAATGAATTTTAGACCCCCGGTGGCGCGATCGCGAAGTGTTTGTAAATTGCCCCCCTCGCGCCTACTTTAATAAAAGTTATGTAGTTATGATGCACAAAGCTAGATAGCAAACTGTAACTTAAACTACAATTAATTTTGAAGGCTCAAAAGTAGCGTCATATCGCCTCACAGCCTTCGTTGAGGAATATTGTTCGCAGAAGCATTAGCCTCGTCTCTGTTTTAGCAAGGATAGCCTCTGTGAGAGGTGAAGCCGTTTGATCTAACCTTCTAGCCACCCGCGTTGCCCCCGTCGAAATCGATCTATGTTAGAAACTAAACTGACAACCTGCGCTACTCTGCTTTACCAATGGCTTTTGCCGCGAGTCTCTGCCGGAACCCAGTTCAAAATTGATTTGCAAGACTTTCAAGCTTGGGTGAGCGAGTATCGGGAAAAAGAATATAGCGATCGCGAGGTTTTCGACGCTCTCAGACAGCTAAAAGAACTCCAGTTGATCGGCGTTAGCAAAACCGAAGTAACCCTAGCAGTTAAAGAAGTGGATAGTGCGAGTCTGATGAACGCACAACCAGCCACTGAATTATTGCCTGAGAAACGCGATCGCTTTAGTTTTAATCCCTTCTTGCTGGTTATCTTGGCAACTTTTGGCTGCTATATTTGGGCGTGGGTTCCGATAATTTCTGGTTCAGTTAAGACGCTCAACCAAACGCAGACGCTAGTAAGCCCCCACCCTTGGAGCGTTCTGGGTGAAAAAGATAATTAACGGGACTTAAACTAAAATTTAGAATTAATAAAGGTATAATCGAGGTATGGCATAGATTTCACGTTGAAGGGCAAGCTATGAAACAGACAACTCCTGCCGCCATGCCTCCTTGC